>JAPKZV010000150.1 GCA_026393585.1 Actinomycetota bacterium | reverse complement strand
GCTGTTGATTATGAAGATCTTGGAGCGCAAATTGTTCTGGGCAACACGTATCACCTGATGCTGCGGCCAGGGGCCGACACGGTGGAGGCATTGGGTGGTCTTGGCAAGTTTGCAAGTTGGGGTGGGCTCACCCTCACCGATTCGGGTGGATTCCAAGTTTTTTCGCTCGAGCCAAAAGTCGATGATGATGGAGTCACATTTAAGTCCACGTACGACGGATCTCTCCATAGGTACACGCCAGAAACTGCAGTGGAAGTTCAGCAAAAACTTGGCGCAACCATACAGATGGTTCTCGATGTGTGCCCGCCATTGCCCTCTGAACCACATGTAGTGGAGTTGGCACTCAAACGTACGTCGATGTGGGCGCAGCGTGCCCGCGAGCATCACAGCCGCACAGATCAGGCTCTGTTCGGCATTGTGCAAGGCGGCATCAACCCCGAATTGCGGGCACGCAGCGCGCTGTCTACAGCTGCATTGGAGTTCGATGGTTACGGAATTGGCGGACTCTCGGTCGGGGAATCGCGGGAAGAAATGTTGCCCGCTTTGGCTGCAGCGCTGCAGAACCTGCCAACAGGCCGGCCGCGGTATCTGATGGGAGTGGGTGACCCTGCTTCGCTGATTGAGGCGGTCAACTTAGGCGTCGACCAATTTGACTGTGTTTTGCAAACCCGACTGGGTCGCCACGGAACCGCTCTCACAAGCACCGGCAAGTTGAATATGAAAAACGCCCAATATGCCCTGCAAGATCTCCCACTCGATGCTGAATGCGCGTGCATGGTCTGTCGGCGTCATTCGCGGGCATATATTCGCCACTTATTTCAAACTTCTGAGCCAACGGCCTCGCGTTTGGTCTCGTATCACAACATTGCGTGGACCTTTGCCCTCATGGCAGAGATGCGAGAGTCCATCGGAAACGGCACATTTCAGCAGATGAGGCAGCGCGTAATGGGGGTCTGGGGCTCGTAGTGGCTACGCTTGTCGCCATGTCTCTTTCCTCAACTGCTCTCCTTGCCGCCGAGAAATCTTCTGGAGGGGGCTCCGCCATTTTCCAACTCTTCTTCTTTGGCCTCATTTTCGTAGCCATGTACTTCTTGCTCATTCGCCCACAGCGTCGCCGCGCCAAAGAAGCTCAAGAATTGGTGCGAGCAGTTCAAATTGGCGATCAGGTTCAACTCTCGTCTGGCCTCATTGGCTTCGTCACCGATTTCGACAAGGAAGATCAAGCTGGCGATGTTGTATGGGTTGACCTTGCCGAGGGCGTGGAAGTCCGTGCGATGCGGTCAGCAATTGTGCGCCGCATTGAAGTGCGCGAAGAGGCTCCTGCAGCTGAGAGCGACAACTCTGACGATTCAGACAAGTAGTTCCTCATATGCGTCGCAAACTTCTCATCACGCTTATAGCAACTGTCCTCGTTTCCATATCGCTCGTGGCAGGAAACCTCATTGCCGGAAACAAGCCTTCTTTGGGGCTCGATCTTCAAGGCGGGGCATCAGTAACTCTTGAGCCAAAAGGCGATTACGACACCGTCGCACTCGACGTTGCTGTTGAAATCATTCGTTCTCGTGTTGACTCAATTGGTGTAGCTGAACCAGAAATTATTCGCCAGGGAAGCACCGTGGTCATCAACCTTCCGGGTGTGAAAGACCAACAGCGCGCACTTGAGATCGTTGGGCGCACCGGAGAAGTGTTGCTCCGTCCGGTATTGCAGTCGGGCATGAGAAACGACGATGCGACCACCACCACCATTGCGGGCCAAACAACAGTTCCTGGTGCTACTTCCTCAACAATCGCTGGAGCAACAACCACGGTCGCCGGAGCAACAACCACAGTCGCTGGTGCAACAACCACGGTCGCCGGAGCAACAACAACGGTCGCTGGAGCAACGACAACAGTGGCAGGAGCGACCACGAGTCAGCCTGCTAGCTCGGGCGGGCTTGGTAAGACCCGTCAACCGATGAGTGCGGCAACTACAACAACTCCCACAACAACTCCCACAACGGTGGCGCCGTCAACATCTGTTGGTTCAACAGATGTAGGGGTAACGACAACCACGGTTGCCGTCGCACCATCAACTCCGCAACAAGATATTTCCATGACTAACGAACCTTCCAAGCAAGCAATTTTGGAAGGCCGCGATGGTCTCGTGTACTTCACTGGTCCGTCTCAAGCAGACGGACAAGTATTTGCTAACGATGCCGCTGCACAAATCAATAGTGGTTCTTGGGTCGTAGCCGTCGGTTTGCGCGGTGGTGCGAGCGGGGAAGACAAGTGGAACCTTCTCGCCGCACAGTGCTTTCAAAAAGCAGCAACGTGTCCAACGGGTCAAATTGCCATCGTTCTCGACGGTGTGGTGATCTCGGCTCCTGTGGTGCAAACGGCAAACTTCAGCGGCAGTGTGCAAATCAGCGGTGACTTCAAAGAGGCAGAAGCAAAAGACCTCGCCAAAATTCTTGAGTTCGGTGCTGTGCCAGTGCGTTTCGATTCACCAACAGCACAGACCGTGTCGGCAACTTTGGGTAAAGATTCGCTGAATGCGGCGTTGATTTCAGGTCTTGTCGGCGTCTTGCTCGTATTGCTCTTCCTCTTTTTCTACTATCGCCGTCTAGCAATTGTGGTCTTGGGTGGTTTGGCAATTTCTGGCATGTTGCAGTGGAGCGCTATTTCATGGCTCTCTCAACGCAATGGCCTTGCTCTGTCACTATCTGGTGTAACCGGAATCATCGTTTCAGTTGGCGTTACCGTCGACTCCTACGTGGTGTTCTTTGAGAAGTTGAAAGACGATGTTCTTGGCGGAAAAACACTAAAGAATTCGGCAACTCGCAGTTTCAACTCAGCATGGAGAACAATTATTGCCGCCGACACAGTGTCGCTCATTGGTGCAGTAGTGCTGTGGTTCCTCACCGTTGGATCCGTCAGGGGTTTTGCTTTCTTCCTCGGACTCTCAACTTTGTGCGACATCATCGTCGCCTACTTCTTCACACGCCCGACAGTTATTTTGATGTCTCGTTCGAAATGGATGAACGGCGCCAAAATGTTTGGTGTACGGGCCCGTCGTACCGATGATGGAAATGATCAACTTGTCGAAAGTTCAACAGAAGGTGTGGTGGCACGATGAGTGGTCGCTGGGGTCGTCTTTATAACGGAGAAACAACAATTGACTTTGTTGGTCGCCGTTGGTGGGGCTTCATATTGTCTGGCATCTTGGTGCTTGCAACGTTGGTGTCGCTGTTATTTCAGGGTCTCAACTTGGGTATCGACTTTGAAGGTGGAGTGGCTTGGGAAGCGCCTGTGAAGAATGGGCTCACCATCGACTCTGCAACTGCAATTCTCGAAGACAACAATATTGAATCTCGAAATGCAAAAGTACAAACACTTGGCAGTGGCGCAGGTGAGCGCATTCGTCTACAGGTAGACGACCAATCTGCTGAAGTGCGTAGCGCAGTCCAGAAGTCGCTAGCAGACACAGCAAAAGTAGATGTTGCTGAAGTGAGCGTCTCGAGCGTGAGCTCGTCTTGGGGTCGTAGCATCACCATTAAAGCAATACGTGCTTTGCTCGTGTTTTTCTTATTGGTTTCGATGTACATCGCTTGGCGATTCGAGTGGAAGATGGCCATAGCGGCCATTATGGCTATGGTGCACGACGTCATCGTCAGTGTTGGCGTGTATTCGCTTCTCGGTTTTGAAGTGACTCCATCAACCGTAATTGCCTTTTTGACCATTTTGGGTTTCTCTTTGTACGACACCATCGTGGTATTCGACAAAGTGCACGACAATACAAGCCGCTTTAGCGCCTCGCGTGTCTCATACGAAGACATCGTCAACGTTTCCATGAACCAGGTTCTGATGCGTTCGCTCAACACAAGCCTTGCTGCAGTGTTGCCCGTGTTGTCGTTGTTGGTTCTGGGATCTGGGGTGTTTGGTGCAGTTGCTTTGCAAGAGTTCGCCTTGGCTTTGTTCGTAGGTCTTTTGACGGGTGCTTATTCGTCAATCTTTATCGCTACGCCATTGCTGTCTCTTTTGAAGTCACGGGAACCAAAGTTCCGATCCCTCATCGGGCAGCGCTCTTTGAAAGCCGACATGACCTCTTTGATGCAAACAGGCTCTTCTGTGTCGCGTAAGCAATCGTCTCGTTCTGGTACAGATACTGCGGGTGCAACTAGTGCTCCAGTCGATGCCGTCACCGCAGTGTTGTCGCATCCACCGCGGCCTCGTAAAAAGACGCGCCGGTAAATTATGCATAACGATTCATTGCAAAGGTATATCCGCAACATTGAAGACGTGCCAGCACCCGGAGTGACCTTTCGCGATATCACTCCACTCATCGGTGACCCACAAGGGTTCAGCGAAGCAGTGAGTTCTATCGTTGCAATGTCATCTGGACTCAAAATCGACAAGGTGGTCGGAATCGAAGCGCGTGGTTTCATTCTTGCTGCTCCTGTTGCCTTCCATCTAGGCGCTGGGTTCGTACCCGTGCGCAAAGCAGGGAAGTTGCCTTGGGAAGTAGTGCGCGAGGAATACGCCTTGGAGTACGGCACCGACGTATTAGAGGCGCATCGCGACGCAGTGGGCCCTGGCGACTCAGTTGTCATAGTCGATGACGTGTTGGCTACAGGCGGAACCGCCAAAGCTGCCATCAAACTCATTGAGGGCCTTGGTGCTCATGTCGCAGCTTTGCTGTTTCTCATTGAGCTCGATGCACTCGGTGGTCGAAGCGTGTTATCTGGGCACACCATTCACTCGGTGATGACGTACAGGTAGCACGTATGGCTTCGGGCGACCGCGTTCTTCCTTGGAGGCGCAGTTCCGCAGCGCCTGCAGAGGAACTTGCCCCGTTGTTGGCGTCCTATCGCTCGCGCCACCCCAAGGCGTCAATTGCCCTCATCAACAAGGCGTACATCACAGCTCGTGGTGCACACCAGCATCAACTGCGCGGTAGCGGCGAGTCGTACATCAACCACCCCATTGCAGTGGCAAAAATTGTTGCCGATATTGGGCTCGACGATATTTCCTTGGCTGCAGCGCTACTTCACGACGCTGTTGAAGATACTGAAATTACTCTTGAAGAAGTCGAACGCAATTTCGGTAAAGAAGTCGCAAGCATCGTTGACGGTGTCACCAAATTAGAGCGTCTGCAGTTCGATTCTAAAGAAGCACAACAAGCTGCAACCATGCGCAAAATGCTGGTTGCCATGGCACGAGATATACGTGTGTTGGTTATTAAGCTCGCCGACCGCTTGCACAACATGAGAACTCTTGCAGGAATGTCGGTAGAGAAGCAACAGCGCATAGCGCACGAAACGCTCGACATTTACGCACCACTTGCACACCGATTGGGCATGCAGGAAATGAAACAGCAACTCGAAGACTTGTCGTTTGCTGCCATTTACCCCAAGCGTTTTGCAGAGTTAGACCACTTGGTGGGAACCCGCACACCAGAACGCGAGGTGTACCTCGCCAAAGTAGTGGGCGACGTCCAAATCAAACTCTCTGAGTTAGGGATCAAGGCAGAAGTAACTGGTCGCGGAAAGCATCTGTGGAGCATTTACGAAAAAATGGTGCAAAAGAGTCGTGAGTTCGATGAAATTTTCGATCTCGTTGCTGTGCGCATCATCGTCGATTCTGTCAAAGATTGTTACGGCGCTTTGGGCTGTATTCATGGGCGATGGAAGCCAGTGGTGGGTCGCTTTAAAGATTACATCGCAATGCCAAAGTTCAATTTGTATCAATCGCTGCACACCACGGTCATTGGTCCTGAAGGAAAACCGCTAGAGGTGCAAATTCGCACGCGTGAAATGCACAATCGCGCCGAGTGGGGCGTTGCTGCGCACTATGCATATAAAGACGGTGTGGCACCTGGGGATATTGACTGGTTGAACCGCATTATCGACTGGCAAGCCGATGTTGCCGACCCTACGCACTTCATGGAAGGTCTGAAAGAAGACCTTGTACAAGACGAACTCTTTGTGTTCACGCCTAAGGGCAAAGTCATTCCATTGCCACTGCACTCATCTCCAGTCGATTTCGCATATGCGGTGCACACCGAAGTGGGTCATGCGTGCATTGGCGCCAAGGTAAATGGTCGCCTCGTGACGTTGAATTACGAATTGCATTCAGGTGATACATGCGAGATCTTCACAGCAAAATCTGATGATGCTGGTCCTTCCCGCGACTGGATGAACTTTGTTGCAAGCCCTCGTGCGAGAAACAAAATCCGGCAATGGTTCTCTCGCGAACGTCGCGATGAAATGATTGAGACTGGTAGGGAAGATCTCGTAGCTGAGTTGCGGCGCGAAGGGCTGCCTGTACATAGCATCTTGAGCTCCGACGCTTTAATGGGCGAAGTGAATGACGGTGGCCATGTCAATCTCGATTCACTCTTTGCGGCAATTGGCTAACACCATGTGAGTGCAAGGGGAGTGGCGCAACGTATTGCACGGGTGATGCAACTTGTTACCGATGGAGAACTGTTGGCGTCCGATCTCCGTGTCGATCGTCCGCGTCGCCCCACCCTCGATGGTCCCGCAATTCACGTTGACGGTCTCGACGACGTACTTGTGCGACTATCTACCTGTTGCACCCCAGTGCCTGGTGACGAAATCATGGGGTTCATCACTAAGGGTCGCGGGGTGAGCGTCCACCGTATCGACTGCGCTAATGCCGGATCACTTGTGCAAGAGCAAGCGAGTCGCGTGGTGGAGGTGGAGTGGTCCGACCATCAGCGAGGTTCCACTTTTAGAGCAAGCGTTGAAGTGGTTGCACTCGACAGGTCGCGCCTCTTGCGAGACGTGGCAAATGCTTTGTCTGACCATCATGTGAATATCGTCGCTTGCTCAACCCACACAGGCCTCGACCGTGTCGCAAAAATGCGTTTCGAGTTTGAGTTAGCCGACCCCAACCACCTCGATGCGGTGCTGAGAACCATCAAAAATATTGCTGGTGTGTACGACTCTTATCGAGTTCTGCCAGGAAATACCACGGGTTCGACCGACTCTGACGAGTAACCTCTTGGCGTGCCATCGTTTCAAACAACCCCGGGGACTCGCGATATCTTGCCTCCCGATGCAGCTCGCTGGCGCAGTTTCGTTGAGGAATTTGACGCAGTCGTCTCGCTAGCCGGATTCCAGCACATTGTGGTTCCAATGTTTGAAGACCTAGGCGTCTTTCAGCGGCTCGGAGACGCAACCGATGTAGTTACCAAAGAGATGTATGACTTCGTCGATAAGGGCGGCCGCCATGTTGCGCTGCGGCCAGAACAAACTGCTGGTGTGTGTCGCTCTTTTGCACAACATCGTCCTTTGCCGCCATGGAAGGTTTGGTACAGCGGTCCCAACTTCCGCTACGAACGGGCCCAACACGGGCGCTACCGCCAGTTCGACCAGGTGGGTGTAGAGGCATTGGGAAGTGACGACCCGTTACTCGATGTAGAGGTCATCGCACTTGCCGTTGAGTTTTTCCAAAACCTTGGGCTGCGCAACGTAGTTCTGAACATCAATTCACTTGGCGACTCCGGAGATCGTGCACGTTACGTTGAAGCGCTGTCTCAGTATTTCCAAGGGCACATCAGTGAGTTGAGCCCCGAGAGTGTGGCAACCCTTGAGCGAAACCCACTGCGGGTACTCGACTCAAAGCGGGAAAGCGAGCAAGCAGTTGTTGCTCAAGCGCCTTCAATTAGTGGTTTTCTCAGCGATGAAGCTGCCTCGCACTTCGCGCAGGTGAAACAGGGTCTCGATGCACTTGATATCGCATATGTTGTGAACGAACGTCTCGTTCGAGGGCTCGATTACTACTGTCGCACAACTTTTGAGTTTCAATCCACTGCTTTGGAGTCGGCACAAACAGCAGTCGGCGGCGGCGGGCGTTATGACGGCTTAGTAGAAGACCTCGGTGGCCCAGCCACTCCAGGCATCGGTTTCGCCATTGGCCTCGATCGCACTTTGTTGGCCTGCGATGCTGAGCAAGTTTTTCCACACCCATCAACGAAAGCCGATGTATTCGTTATCGATACAACTGGTGGCATGCAGGCATTGCAATTGTGTCAACAATTTCGTACAGCGGGCTTTGCGTCGGATCGTGCATATGGTGGGCGGGCAATGAAGGCACAAATGAAAGCTGCCGACAAGTCGGGTGCCACATATGCCGTCATTATTGGAACCGACGAATTATCTCAAGGTGTTGCAACAGTGAAGTCAATGGTTGATGGTCAGCAAGAGGAAATTTTACTTGATGCTGTCGTTCAACATGTGGCTGCACAATTAGGAAAGGTCAATTCATGATTTCACAGTCAACCTCAATGCGCTCACACTTGTGTGGAGAGTTGCGCCCCGAGCACATCGGAACCACAGTGCAAATTTGTGGTTGGTTGTCACGACGCCGTGAACACGGTGAGCACTTGGCCTTTTTCGATATTCGCGACCACTCCGGAATCGTCCAGTGTGTAGTAGACCGCACAGTAGATGTTCGCTCTGAATATGTAGTGCGCATTACTGGTGTCGTGCGTGAACGGCCAGAGGGCACGTTGAACTCACAAATTCCAACAGGTGCCATAGAGATTGGTGATTGTGTTGTTGAGGTTCTCAACGAGTCAGAGCCACCACCGTTTCCCATCGACTCACGAGCTGATGATGTCGATGAAAACATTCGTTTGCGATTCCGCTACCTCGACATTCGTCGTGAGCGGATGCAAAAAAACATTCGGTTGCGGGCAAAAATCAACTCTGCCATCAGGGCTGCAATGGAATTGCAAGAGTTTGTAGAGGTAGAAACACCTTTCCTCATGCCATCCACCCCTGAAGGTGCGCGTGAGTTCCTTGTTCCTTCACGTAAAGAGCCAGGCTCGTTTTACGCACTGCCGCAGTCGCCTCAATTGTGGAAGCAGTTGTTGATGGTGGCCGGAGTCGACAGGTATTTCCAAATTGCGCGTTGTCTACGAGATGAAGACCTTCGCGCAGACCGTCAGTACGAATTCATGCAGTTAGACGCAGAAATGAGTTTCGTTACTCAACCCGATGTTCTTGCTGCAATTGGTAAAGCAGTAACCGCGGCTGCCGAAGCTGCAACGGGTGTAGCCGTTCCTCCAATCGAGCAAATCACTTGGCACGAGGCAATGAACAGGTTCGGTGTCGATAAGCCTGACCTTCGTTTCGGGCTCGAGTTGCACGAACTCACCGATATTTTTGCTGCAACAGAATTCAAAGCTTTTTCCACAGCGGCATCTATTAAAGGTATTCGTGTCGATGCGGCAACGTATCCAGAACAGGCTGCATCGGGAAGAGGCAGGCTCGATGCACTCACCGACCGCGCAAAGCAAGTTGGTGCAAAAGGTTTAGTGTGGCTGCGCGTTGCCGAGGGCAAGACATTTGAGTCTCCTGTAGCCAAGTTCATTTCTGCAACCGAGAGCGCTGCGCTCTGTGACCGTTTTGGTGCGGTGCCAGGCGACCTCATATTGATCGTTGCCGACGAATGGGATACCACCTGTGAAGTTCTTGGACAATTGCGTAACGACATTGGTCGTCCGCCCGTTCATGAAGGCCCATACCGCTATGTGTGGGTCATTGATTTCCCACTCTTCGTTGGTATCGATGCTGTAACTGGTCGTCCAAAGCCAGGGCATCATCCGTTTTGCCATCCACATCCCGACGACTTGCAGTATCTCGACACAGAGCCATTGCGGGTACGTGCATTGGCATACGACCTCGTGCTTAACGGTTGGGAACTTGGTTCAGGTTCCATTCGTAT
>JAPKZV010000080.1:1545-2139 GCA_026393585.1 Actinomycetota bacterium | reverse complement strand
AAGGTACGGCCACCCGGAATAAAACGAGCGGTAATGAGCAGTGGACCACCACGATTTACTAGTTGGCTGTGCGCCCAATCGAGTCGTTTCGCACCTTTCTCTGTACGTCGATAGCGACGATCGATAGACCCGCTTGCCTTGCGCCCAATGATGTACGACATGTTGTCGCCAAGAAATGCGCCGATCGCTGCGACCACAATGACGAAAGGTATTTCTAAATCTCCGAGTCCGGCAGCGACCCCGCCAACAATGACCATTGACTCACTGGGCACAACAGGCACGACCGAGTCGAGAAGTGCGACAGAAAAAATAATGAGATAAAACCATTGCGAGGTAGAGATATCGGTGAGCGACTCAAAAATCGTGTCAAGTAAAGCGATCATCAGAATGACGAGCCTATTCGCTCGCCATCAATGACTGCAGCGTGTGCACGGCGAGGTGCAACGGCATCACCCACTCGTGAAATAGTGATTCCTGCATCGCGGAGTGCGGTGTTGGAAGAAAGATCGTGGTACAGCCATTCCACGGGCTGCGGAGGAACTGCCAACGCCACCCAGTCGGGTGTACGTGTGTAGTTCGTGCCAGTGGGGTGGT
>JAPKZV010000080.1:0-1490 GCA_026393585.1 Actinomycetota bacterium | reverse complement strand
GTGGGGTGGTGGAGCAATGTGAGTTCGTTGCCAGCAAGTCCCATGGGAACAAGGTCGGTGCTTTGCACGATGCCTTTTGCGTGGGCACGAATGAGCCAATTTTCCATGTCGAGGGTGATGCCAAGGTCTTGTCCGACCACCATTCCTGGGGTCACAATTTCAACGTTGCAGCCACGGTCGGCAAGAAGTTCTGCAACTGAAGTTGCATGGTGGAAACCAATTTCGTCGATGATGACCACAGTGCCAAATGGGTCAGCAGACCCTTCAAGCACGTGTCGTACATCGGCAACACCAATGGTGACGCCTTCACCAGCAACCCACCATGGTTGCTGTGGCTCAGCACCGGTAGCAACTACAACGTGCTGAACATTTCTTTCGAGCACTAAACCCGGCCAAGCGGACACACCGTATTCAATGGCAACCCCGAGTCGTTTGCACTCGGTGAGTTGATTGCGAATGAGATCGCCGAACTCTGCTCTGTTTGGCACGCTTGCTGCAAGGCGAACTTGTCCACCTGCCAACTCTTCTTTCTCAAGAACAGTGACACGATGCCCATTGCGTGCAGCAGCAATGGCTGCTTGCAAACCAGCGGGTCCTGCACCAACTACCAATACATGTGTAGGGGTCGGGGAAAGTTTCACATGTTGTGTGGCTTTCCATTCGGCCTCGCGACCAGTTTGTGGGTTTTCAATGCAACCGAGCCAACGATTGAGCCCCATGCGTCCCACGCACTCTTGGTTACAGCTCAAACACAAGCGAATATCGTCGGTTGCTCCTGCACGTGCTTTAGCTGCAAAATCGGGGTCGGCTATTTGTCCGCGCACCACTCCGACGAGATCGCAGTGGCCATCGGCCAATGCTCGCTCTGCTTGAAGCGGGTCTTTGAAACGACCAACTCCAACGACGGGAAGATCGACTGCTTTGCGAATGGCTGAAGGAATAAATGTTGCGTATCCGGGTGGAATATGCATTGATGCTTCAATCATGAACAAGCTTGCAGTTGCTACGCCGATTGATGTGTTGATGTAGTCGACGTTGCCTGATGCTTCTACAAGTTTGGCAATTTCCACCGCCTCATCGATGGTGGTTCCACCTTCAATGAATTCGTCTCCACATAAACGCACGCCTAAAGCAAGGTCGTTGCCAATTGCTTTGCGCACTGCAGACGAAATGTCGAGCAGTAAGCGTGCGCGGTTTGAGAGTGTTCCGCCGTATTGGTCGGTGCGTTTGTTTGTTGCTGGTGAGAGAAACCCGCGGACAATAGAAGAATGGCTGCACTGCAGTTCAATACCGTCGAACCCACCTTCTGCGCAGTTCTCAGCAACAGTGACATAGCCAGCAATAATTTCGTCAATATCGCTTTGAGTGACGGCTTTAGGTACTTCGCGAAAAAGAGGGTCGGCGACCGCACTCGGTGCCCACACGGGAAGCCGGCTGTACATGCTGCTTGCTTGGCCACCGTTGTGATTGATTTGCGCAAAAATGGGTGT
>JAPKZV010000184.1 GCA_026393585.1 Actinomycetota bacterium | reverse complement strand
CCACGCGTAAATGCACGCACCAAATCGGGATCCCATTCAAAACCACCCGATGCCAAAATAACGCCTTTTTTCGCTCGCACTTCACTGGGTCCATCGGGAGTTTCCATGTGCACACCCACCACAGCTCCGTTTTCCATAATGAGGCTCTTGCCAGCACTCATCGTGCGTGGAAAAATGCCGCGAACTAAACAAGCTTTCAACAAGCGACCAGCCAAGGCCTGGCCACAACCACGTTCATTGTGTTGCACTCGCCGTGCGTGTTCCTCTGGTGAAGGTGGTGTTGGTACCGCTTTACCCAAAGGCGTTTCACTCATCGTTATGTGCGGGTCGGCGAAATATGGCGACGGTGTCACCATGTCGGCCCACTCATCGAGTTCTTCAAAAGGAAAGATGGGGCATTCCAAAGTGCGTCCACCTTCGGGGCTGCCACCAGGAAACTCTGGGTGATAATCGGGCATTTCTGCCACTGCATAAAACTCCATCGATGCTTTGGCATCCATGAAATCAACCATCTCTGGGCCGGCATCGATATACGCATCAACCAACGACTCTTCCAACATGTCGCGCGACAACGACATGATGTACTTCTTTGCTTTTTCACGACTGTCGGTAACCCCAACTGAACCCATATGCGGATTATTAGGTATCCACACCTGACCACCAGACCATGCAGTTGTACCACCTACTTTGTCGGCCTTTTCAAAGATCGCAACAGTTGCTCCAAAGTCATACGCAACAATCGCCGCAGTTAAACCTGCTGCCCCGGTACCTAAAACAACGACGTCAAATTCTTCAGCCATATCCCCACACACAATCATATCTATTTACAACGGCTGTTGTATATAACTATGATAATAGTTCATGCCACGAGTCGTCAATCACGAAGTTCGCCGCCGCGAAGTAGCTGCCATAGCAGCGCAAGTAGTTGTCAAAGAAGGTCGTGCTGGGCTCACCGTACGCAATGTGGCCCAAGCTGCAGGTTGTTCCACCACGGTGGTATCTCACTACTTCACCGACATGGCCGAACTGTTCTATGAAACGTACGCCTTTGCCGCTTCACGAACAGCGGTACGAATTCAAGAGGTTCTCGAAAAAGACCCCACCAATATCACTGGCCTTATTGAAGCTGTACTCCCCCTCGATAATGAACGCACAGAAGAATGGCGGATCTGGTTTGCCTTTTGGAGCGAGGCTCTCACGTCTCCCCCGTTCGCGAGCGATCAACGCATGCGTGCTCGAAAAGCGGTGGAGCGCATTGAAAAATGCTTGCAACTTTTGCAACAAAATAAGAAGTTGCCAAAATCGGTCAACATCGCCCACGCCGCCGACCGGCTCGCGGCCCTCATTCCCGGAATTGCCAGCGAAGCTATTTTTGACCCACAAAAATGGCCCGCAACTCGACAACGCCAAACTCTCCGTACAGAACTGCAATTACTTGGCCTACACTGAACACGTGCATCAGAAAAGAGCACACTACGTAATACATACTCATCACTGGGGCTGACAGGTTTCGACATCAGTTTCGCTGGGCGAGCGTGCGACCCGAATTGCTCAGATTCGTTAAACGGGGCAAAAAAATATCTGCTAACGAGCAGTTCGCTCTCGCCGCCTAATTTTTAGGTGACAGAGAGCACTCGTGAGTCGTGAGACCGCACGGGGCCAGTTCACCGCAGCCCGGCAACAGAAGCGGTGGATGACAGCTGGAAAGAAAGCTGACCGCAGGAAAGTCTGTTGACAGGCCGCAAAGACGACCCGCTGTGTTCAACGCAAGTTGAACTCATTCGACCCACCGATGGTGTTGCGTCAGCACCGAAGTTGGGAATGGTCGTAGCACGAACGTTGAGCACCTGATGGACGGGGGTTCGATTCCCCCCAGCTCCACTCCGGGGTGTTAGTGAAATAACCCCAAACTGTTAGTGAAATAAACGGCGCGGATATCAGACCCTTCTCAACGA
>JAPKZV010000060.1 GCA_026393585.1 Actinomycetota bacterium | reverse complement strand
AGTCTCAAATCGGAAATGACTTGGGCAACATCAACATCGAGGGGAAGTGCGCCGAGGTCGCGCAGTGCTTCTACTTGGCCTTTCACGTCGTTTGTGGTGGCACCCAACAGCATCCGCAAAAAGGCAACACGCCGAGTGGGGGAGAGCCGACCCACAATGCCGAAGTCGAGCAGTGCGGATCTGCCATCAGAAAGGACAAAGAGGTTGCCACCATGAAGATCACCATGGAAGATGCCCTCAATCATCGCTCCTTCCATGAAGGCAATCATGCCGGTGCGAATAATTGCCTCAGTATCGAGGCCTGCTGCTTTCATGCCGTCAACATCATCAAAGTTGAAGCCGTATAGACGCTCCATTACCAAAATGCGTCGTGATACAAGTGAAGGGTGTGGTCGTGGAACGATGTACCCGGTTTGGTGAAGACGGTGCAACATGCGCGACACGTCAACCATGTTCGAGGCCTCCATGCGGAAGTCGAGTTCCTCAACGATGGTTTCAGCGAAAAGTTCAACGAGTGCAGGCGGGTTGGCGAGTGCGGCAATTTTGATGCGGCCAATGAGAAATGGTGCAAGCCAAGCCATGACGCGCAGATCTTTGCGAACAAGTTTGCCAATATTTGGCCGCTGCACTTTCACAACAACCGACTCTCCTGTGGTGAGTGTTGCAGCATGAACTTGGGCAATGGAAGCAGCAGCAAGTGGAGTGGTATCGATGTGCAAGAACACGTCGTTGAGGCGACATCCGAGGTCTTGCTCGATGGTGAGTTGTACGGTGTCAAATGGTTCTGCTGGAACTTGGTCGCGACAGCGTTTGAATTCCTCAACGAGTTCCCCAGGGAAGAGTCCTTCACCACTCGAGATGATTTGTCCGAGTTTGATGTAGGTGGGTCCGAGTGTTTCTACTGCTTTACGCAAGCTCAGTGAAATTGCAGCATTGCTTTCATTCGGAGTTGCGAACCTCTTGAGTTTCTTGCGCGCGAGCCAAGGAAGTACTGCTTTGCCCAGCACGCAAACAACGTAAAAAAGCCGCCCGAGTGGAGGGATGCGGCGCGGAGTGGTGAGATCGGGAACTTCGCGGCGCACGTTGATGCGAATTTGGGTTGCATCGTTTGCCCAGGCGAGTTTGTCTTCGCTCAATACCCACGGTGCTTCATCACTGAATGCACCCCAAGAACAATCGTTTGGTCGTATCACGCCCCTAGTTTGCCCCGTGTAGTGCAAGTGCGCCTATTCAAGTGAGAATTAAACGGGTAAGAGTGACATGATGAAAGTGATCACATCGGTGAATAGGGGAAAATGATGAGACCAGGGCCACTTGCTGGAGTCAAAGTAGTAGAACTCGGCATTTGGGTTGCTGGGCCAGCGTGCGGTGGAGTTCTTGCCGACTGGGGTGCCGACGTGGTGAAAGTGGAGCCTCCTGCGGGTGACCCGCAGCGCAATGTTTTCGGGGCAATTGGCGTGCAAGAGCAAAAGGCGGTTCCTCCGTTTGAAATCGATAACCGCGGAAAGAAATCGGTTGTCATCAACTTGCGTTCCGAAGAGGGAATGGCACAAATGATGTTGTTGTTAGAAACAGCCGACATCTTCATCACCAACTTGCGATTCGCTGCACTGCAGCGTTTAGGCATCGACCCACCAGCACTGCGTCAAAAGTTCCCGAAGTTGGTGTACGGCATCATTTCTGGTTTTGGTTTAGAAGGCCCCGATGCACATCGGCCAGGTTACGACCTTGGTGGATATTGGGCGCGCTCTGGTGCTGCGCACAGTTTGGTTCCACCTGGCGACACGCTGGCAACCTTGCGCAGCGGACACGGCGATCATGTGACGGGCATGTCGCTTGTTGCAGGTGTTACCGCAGCTTTGTTCGATGCGCAACGCACGGGTGAGGGTCGCATGGTGTCAACAAGTTTGTTACGCAACGGGATGTACAACATTGCATGGGACATTGGTGTCCAATTGCGATTTGGAAAACGGGAAAGTACGCGTTCGCGCAGCAATAGTCGTGCACCTCTCATCAACAGTTATGTAGCTGGTGACGGCAAGGGCTTTTGGTTGCTAGGTCTTGAAGCGCATCGGCATTGGCCGGCACTATTAGCCACCATCAACTCCGATGAACTGCTGGTCGACAAATTCAAAACAACTCAACTGCGTTTGCAGAACAACGTTGAACTCATTGCGCTACTCGATGCATTTTTTGCAACAAAACCATTGAGTGAATGGACTGCATTGTTCGATGAGCACGATGTGTGGTGGGCGCTCCGCGTGACGGTGAAGAACCATTTGAAGCAGTAAATAGCCCCGTTGACTTTGAAGATTACGAAATTCGTCCGGGCCCAGTTCCGTATTTAGGTGAACACACCGAAGCGTTATTGAAGGGGTGAACTAGTCGTCACTCCACAGGGCCTTCATCACCGGCTCTACAAATTCAGGCCGGCAAATAATGAGGTCGGGCAACCATGTTTCGCGTTGGTTGTACACAAAGGGTGAACCATCGATACGAGAAGTGTGAAGGCCCGCTGCGCGAGCGACGGCGACAGGCGCTGCAGAGTCCCATTGGTGCATGCCGCCATCGTGCACATAAATATCGGCTTCACCGAGAACAACAGCCATTGCCTTTGCTCCTGCTGAACCCATGCGAATGGCATCGCAGTCGATGGCATTGGCTACGAGGTGAGCTGAATACGGTGCGCGATTACGAGAAGTAATGAGGCGTGGTTTGCGTGCGAGGGGAGCGGGAAGTACGGGTTTCGTGGCAGGGTCGGTGCTGAGCGTGATGCCAAGGACGGGTAGAGCAACTGCACCTGCAGTAAGTTCGCCGTCTTCCCATAAAGCAACATGTATTGCCCAGTCGCCTCGGCCTTCTTCGCTGTATTCATTCGTGCCATCGAGTGGGTCAATAATCCATACTCGGTTGGCGCTCAAGCGCTTGTTGTTGTCGGCGCCTTCTTCAGACAACACCGCATCGTTTGGTCGGTGGTGAGCAAGGGCTTCCATGAGAAAGCGATGGCCAACTTCGTCGCCAGTGTCTTTCACGTGCCACTGCGTTGACCCTTGCGCAAAAAGAACAGTACGCAACTCTTGAAGTTGCTGCCCAGCAGCACGTGCAAGTGCAGCGGCAAGCAAATGATCATCAAGAATGGGTTCTTGCGTCAGTTCAACATCGGTGGTCATGCGGAGCGTTGTCCTAGCGCAATAGCGCGCCGCACAATGTCGCGAAGTTCTTCCTCTGAAGCACCATTTTTTACTTGCTCATCAATTTTTGTTTCGAGGTATTCGGCTTCCACCTCATTGAAAGTATGAATGCGCTCTTTTGCGGTAACAGTTGAAACAACGATGAGCACAATGGCGGCTGCAGTGGTGGTGAGACCAATGCTGACAACCCAACCTTCATTGTTTCCCGCAATAGAGGAAACAATGATGCCGGCAAGGCCGCAAACAAATGTGACCGCACATGCCCAACGGAAGATCTTGATACTGGTCATGATGTCTTAGCGAGCGATGGGCTTGTACTTAATGCGATGTGGGGTATCGGCAGAAGAGCCAAGTT
>JAPKZV010000261.1 GCA_026393585.1 Actinomycetota bacterium | reverse complement strand
TCTCGTGGCATGGGTGTGGGCGAGTTTTTCAAGCCGACAGAGTGTGAAATTATTGGTTTAAGGGTGGCGCGCGATTTGGTCAAGAATGTGGGCGACACGAACTGAATCAGCGCTTGAGACCATCCAGCCATCGTCGCCATCTATGACTCGACTGACATTCTCAACCATTTCGACAAATGCATTGGTGACTGCGAATTCTTCAACCACATCGTTGATTCGCAAAGAACATGCTTCATTCCAGGTGGTGAATGACTCGCCGGCTTCAGTACTGATCTGACCGAGAGAGCCCCGAACAATGAATTGTTGTTGGCTGGGCAATGCGAAGGAACTCACTGCGTGGGCCGTCACTGCGTTATTGATGCGAACCGATACGTCGGTAGTCAGGTCAATACCTGTTGGTCCGACCAAACGTGAAAGCTCGCTGATTTCTAGGTCGGTCGCTCCTGCAGTGAGCGCAACCCAAGCTTGAGCCTGGTAACAACCGACGTCAAGCAAAGCCCCGCCGCCCATTGCAGGATTCAAGCGATAGTTGTCGGTCATGTCTGACGTGAATGTAAACGCAGTTTCGATGTGTTCAATGGCGCCGATTGCTCCGCTGGCGACTACTTCAACCATGCGAGCGAACCGAGGATGCCATCGGCCCCACACTGCTTCAATCAGAAGGCGGTCATGACGTGAAGCGCACTCAAACATTGCTTCAGTTTCAGATGCGTTGAGTCCAAGTGGTTTTTCGCAGAGAACATGCTTGCCGGTTTCAAGCGACTTCGTGACCCATTCAAGATGTTGACTATTCGACAAACTGATATACACCGCATCAACGCGTTCATCATCTAACAGGTCGTCGTATGTTGCATGAACTCGTTCTGGTTCAAGAGTTGCTGAACGTTGTTCGTCACGGCTGGCAACTGCATAGAGGTTCGCTCCGCGAGATGCGTGCACGGCAGGACCAAGTCCACGACTGGCAACAAAACCAGCGCCCAGAAACCCCCAGTTCACCGTCACTAGTTATGACCGCCGAATCGCAGGCACAACCGGCATCGCATTTTGCACGGCTGATTGTTCGGCCGCCTGCATAATTGCAACGACATTGCGCGATTGCAATGCATTGACTTCCATCGGTGTTCCATTGTTGATCAACTCGACAATGGAACGATGGAATTCGTGAGGCGCTAGTGGCTGCAAAGGCGCAACGCGTGAGGTGCCATCGGTGCGATGCACCGTCAGAATCGCGGGCAGATCGGCAACCGCTGGTTCGCCAGCAGGGTCCCAATCGCCAATGATTGCTCCCGCAGTACCCAACACATAAAACTTGGGCTTGCGCGCAGCGGCGAGGTCGGAATGAACAAAGGTTGCTTGCTTGCCAGTCGCGAAGGTGACTGTGACGTGCGCATGATCAGCATTCGTTGCATGAGTCCAGACGCGCTTGTGGTTTTGTCCACTCACGTGGGCAACATCATCAGGAATGATGTTCAGAATCTGATCGAGGAAATGACTACCCCAGTCAAAAATTGCACCGCCTGATACTTCGGCGTTTGAGTGCCAGTAATCGCACGGGCGTGAATATCCGCCGACGAAACTGTCGTAGTGATAGACATCACCAATTTCGCCAGAACGAATGATTTCGCGCATGGTGACAAAGTCGTCATCAAATCGGCGGTTCTGATACACCACAAGCATGAGCTTCTTGGTTGACGCGAGTGCCATGAGTTCGTCGCATTGATCGGCAGTGAGGGCCATGGGCTTTTCAAGCACAACGTGGATGCCGCGGGACAACGCTTCTTTAGCCCACTGATAATGAGTATTCGGCGGGGTTGAGATAACGACAAGGTCGAGTAGTTCAGAATTCAGCATTTCGGTTGCATCGCCAAAGGGTGTTGCTTCGGGTGCAAGCTCGAGAGCTGCGGCAACACGCTCTGGATTCATATCGCAAACGGTGGTCAGCTCAAGGCCGCTGGTGTTTTGGACTGCGAGATTGTGTTCGTGTCCGATGGCGCCATAGGCAAGAAGACCGACGCGGATATTGCTGCTATTCATCGCTTGAGAATATCCCTCGTGCGCCCAGAACAAGAAGGCGCAGGGCTAATTTCAGCGTGACACATTCTCTTTAATCGTGAGGAGTTGGCGACGCAGCATGAAGCCGTCGCCAGGGCCAAGAATGACTTTCTCAATCACTGAACCCAAGGGCAACTTGATGCGTGATCTCATGCGTGTCACTAAACGAGTTCCTTGAGGATCATCACGTAATTCGTAGGCGAGGGTGAAATGTAGTTTGGGAGACTTTTTGCCCAGCGATTGAATCTCAAGAACAAAGTGACGGGGTGCTTCAACAATGGTTGCAGTGAATGAAGTCGGACCAGCAGGAATTTTGTCTCCCGATTCAACTGTTTGCCATTCGTCATGAATAGTTGTTGCGCTTTTGCGACCAAGATTGTCAAGACAGTCGTAGCTATACCAACCGGCTCGGCCAAAACCCATTTGACGAATCCATGGAAAAACTTTTTGTGGGGGAGCAGCAATCGTGATTGACCGAGTGGCGATGAGCGTTGCATCGCGACACAACTCGTCGCCGATCACCGAACTTTGAATCTCTTGTTCGGTTGCACCCCAGTATTGGAAAATCATGATTGATGAGAGGGTAACAAGATTTACGCGCGGAGGAGAGATGTCTACAATGTGATCCGACCGTAGGAGACTTTGTGAGTGTGCCAGTGTTTGTCGCCCAGGAGATTGGCCACACCTTCATTGACGAAAAGGTGTGGATGCCTACCGTCACGATTGACGTATCAGAGTCACCCGAGATTGCCGATCTTGCCAGAGTGCATGCCGTTGAAGGAATAGGAGATGTCAACACCCATGCGATTCGGCAAGATGATGTCGTTGTTATTGGTGTGCGGTTGACGAGCCCTGTCGAGGCGATGTTTGCAGTGGCATTCAATTATTCAATGCACCGAGAGTTTCTGCATGAAGTGGCAGATGCGGGCACCCTTGTCTTTGCAACAACTAATACCGAAAACGCACATCAAGAACGACCCTTGTGGCTGAGCGTATTCGTCGATGGCGCTGGTTTGCGCCAAGCCTTAACTGTTGAAGACGATTGATTTAGGTAAATATCAATCGAGAGCAAAGTTAGCGTTGAGTAATTTCAAGAACTCGACGAAGTCTTGAGGAAGCTCGATCTGTTCCATAGTTCATCCTGCGAAGTTCCAGCGCGTGTTGAAGACGAGCCTGAATGGTCTGGGTTGACCAGAATGCCCTGTCTTGCTGGGCAGCCTCACCGTGAGAAGCGGCTATTTGGATCGTCCTATTCATCGCATTTTGAGCTACCTATCAGAGGGGGTGGGAGTGCCGAAATGACGCTCCATGGTTACACCTCAGGAGCAATATCAATCCTGATGAAAGGTGGGTCGACGAATTTCGCACTACACCCGCCATTGTTTTCCAATGCTGTGCCTGTTCTTTTGGGTAAAATTGAAGCAATGCATTCCATCCAGAAGGTCGTAACTCAAAAGCGCAAGGGCGACGACGATGCTGCGTGGACCTATTGGGTCACCCGACCCGTAGATGAACGTCTGGCGATGGTGGAAGAACTTCGGGCCGAGCATCACGGATGGACACATGAACCTGAACCAAGACTTTTAAAAGTTTGTCGAATTATTCGTCGCTCATGAGGTCGAGTTCCTCATTGTTGGTAGATACGCGCTAGCGGCACATGGTCACCCGCGATACACCAAGGACCTTGATGTATGGGTTTGGCTCGGGCCGGAAAATGCACAGCGAATTCTTGCCGCGATAGAAGAG
>JAPKZV010000214.1 GCA_026393585.1 Actinomycetota bacterium | reverse complement strand
CCTGGGGTGAGCTTGATAGGAGCACCTGCGGTGTCGGTGAGGGTGAAGACATCGGATGCAAGGGCACGGGCCCACTTCCCCTTCACCAGCGAACCATTGGTGTAGACCCATGCATCACCTTCACCCACGCTTTGCGCTTCTGGGCTACGTGCATCGGCATTACTTGCCTTGTACACCATGTACAAGACCACAACATTTTTTGATGCGACTTGTGTTTTGTCGGCATCGAGATGTTTGTCTTTGCCACTCCAGCGCATGTATGACGACGACGCGGTGTCCCACATCCACGACACTTGAACGCCGTCCATGGAAAGGCGCACGCCAGCAGAAGCTGACGCAGACGTTGGCATTGCATCACTTTCACTGCGGTACACAAACTGCTGTGGTGGGCGCGAAGCTCCTTTGGGCGTCAGCGTGTAGATCTTCGACGCATCGGCGTACAAGTTATGAGGAGCCTTACGACCTGATTCTCGGCGGTAACCGCCCTGCTTGTAAGCCACCAGTAAATAAGCTGAGAACAAAGCAACGTCTTGGGTACGACCACTACGAATGGGTCCAATACTTGTTGGAGCATTGGTGTGAAATACGGCGGCGAACCGTGTGAGTTGCTCGACATTTTCTTCATAAACAATGTCAGCAGTGTTGAGACCCGACTGAGGGCGTGCTGCGGGATGGTTATCGATCTTCGCTACGAGCGCAGGACGAATAGAAACTGCGGCATCGGTGATGGGCAATCCAGTGAGCGGCATCACCTCTGGAGCCGGCAACGTGGTAGTTGGCCCCGAGAGCTCAGACACCAAAGAGCCATCGCCGTATCCAGGCTCAGTGTCGGAAGTGGTGGAACTGCCGCCGCACGCTGCAAGCGCTAAGCCTCCTGCTACAACAACGGCTACGACGAAACGCTTATTCAACTTCACTGATGACTTCAACTTTTAGATCTCCCGGAGTAATGCCAATCGCGTGGCTAGTGCAGGGTGCACAACTTCACTTCCTATAACTGTAGAAGACGAGGCATCACCACCTGTTGCATTTGAGCTGCTCGCAGCAAAGGCACTCTTTGGATTAGCTAACCAGAGATGGACATTAAGCGGGTTCACGCCAGATGTGACTGTTGACTCAGCAGACATTTTCTCATATGCAGCAATGAGACCTGGTGGGAAACGTGTGATGCCACATGCTTTGAGATCGGCATCAAATACATCTTGCTGGGTGAAACACGCTTCAAGTGCTTTGCGCGCAAGACGAGCAGGAATGAACTTTCCAAGGGCTGCAACGACCCCAGCAGTTTCTGTTTGCAACTCAAGTCGACCTGATTTCACTCTTGCCAAACAGGCGGCGACAAAACCTTCCAGTTCGATGCGTTCCATGACGCGCAAAGCGCCCTCGGTGAAAACGATGTGGCTTTGTTCATCGCCAAGCGGATCGGCAACGACGTAAGCATTAACAGTTGCATCTGTTGTGACACCAACAACTGGCACCGCGACACCAGACACCGCACATAGGCTCTCGAGCAAGTTAAAAAGTCGTGGATGATCTTCGCTATCAATTTCTTGAGCAGCAACATAAGAAGTCACGAGCGAAAAACTCTGCGCTGCTGCTCGACGGTATGTGACCCAGCCGATTGCCGCACCAATGAGAGCAAATACCGGCAACAAAACAACGAGTCCAGCGACAAGCGCGAGCACGAGACCCACGACAATGCCAACGATTGCACCGAGAAGAAGAAAGTACGGCTGGAGAGAAAATCGCTTGTCTGGTTTGGCAACAGGCGCCTTGGCAGGCACTGGAGATTTTACTGGCGCTGCTTTTACAGCAGGAGCCTTTTGGGTTGGGCGTGCCTGTTGGCGCTGAGGTGAACCATTTCGAGAAGAGTTTGAGGGCTTCTTGCGTTGCTGAGTATTGGCCATAATTTACTTCCGCAGGAGTCGATGTTCGAAGAGTGCCAGCATACGGCTCGGACGCCAGCGACCCTGTGATGCGCCTGCTGGTTGACGATGTGCATAGCCATCGCCTTGCCCATTTTGCTCCATTTCCAAGGCTCGGCGATACACAGCAACGTACTTCTCGGCAAGATTGCGCATTGACGACTCATCTACCCGAATGTGACCAGCCTCAATGAGTCGCGTCGACAAACGTGAATTGGTCATCACTTTGGCTAGCGCACTCGCCAAGCCACGCTCATCGCTTGGCTCTACAAGCAATGCGTCGACATCGTGTGTAGCCACATTTTGATAACCAGCGATTTTGCTGGCAACTACTGGAGTACCTGCCGCCATTGCTTCCAGAAGCACCACTCCAAACGACTCACCATGCAGCGAGGGAGCACAAAACACGGTCGCTTCTTGCATGCGACGAATTTTTTCGTCGTCGTTAATGCGACCCAACCACTTCACGCGCTGGTCG
>JAPKZV010000181.1 GCA_026393585.1 Actinomycetota bacterium | reverse complement strand
CGAACTGTTGTAACTGGTAGATATGGTGCTCATGCCCGCAGCAAAGATGGAGGCAATCAACAAACCGGTAATACCAGCTGGCAATTTTCACCAGCAGCAGCGGCGCGACGAGATGCAGGTGTCATTGCTTCGGTGTCGTCGGCGTCGTCATCATCTGCGGCAACAAAATCGTCATCCTCAAGCAGAGGGTCATCTTCTAATTCTTCAGTAAGATCGTCAGGGTCGAGATCGGGGTCAAGGTCGTCAACAAGTGCGATGTCGTCTACTTCATCGCCTTCTTCAATTTCAATTACTTCGTCTTCCGGATCGATATCTATTTGTTTAGCTGGCTTCTTTTTGCTGCTTGCCATAAACCGAAACCTTTCGTTATTGCTTTGGGGGCGAGCGAACTGTAGACAATCTGTTCGCCTTCAGCGCGTACCATAGGTGCTAGGCGGTACTTCCGTGCAAATCCTGTGGAAATCTCACAAAATTTTTATCATTTTGTGGGTTTTTTGATCATTTGTAGCGACGGTCAGCCGTTGCGCTTCGCCTCTGCGCGACGCTCAGATTCCAGACGCTCTAATTCAGGTACATCTGTCGTCATGTGGATCATTGCCTCGGCAACGGCCTTATGGCCCGCCTGATCGCGGATGAGACCATGCATGTCGAGAGCAACTTTGCGATATGCAGGATGCCCCTGCGGGCTTGAGCGCAATTCAAGCATATGCATTGCTTCTCGCGCATTGAACTGCATGACATAGCGAATGCGATATGCCATAGAAACCGCATAGGGCGCCTGCGCGGGATACTCAGGAAGTAGAGCATCGTAGAGTTCTGCAGAACGTTCCATCACGTCGTCAAATGCAGAAGTTTCCCCGGCGTCGTCAACGATGTCTGGACGCACATAACCATGGTTTGGTGTGAGCGGCTGCCATTCAATAGTGAGCATTCTGTGGCGCTGCATATCGCGGAATGCTCCGTAGTCAGACAGAACATCAAAGCGATAGTCGGTTCGTTCAAAAGCACGACCTGGACGATGTCGCCTGTTGGTGCGGTCACCTACATAGGCACGTATGAGTCGCACCTTTTCATCGTGGCTCATTTTCTGAACCTTGTGATAGATCTGTGATTCGCTCATTGTTAAATGGCTGTAGCAAATGGCCGCCAGAAGTTTGTCTTCACCTTCTGGGTCGAAGTCGGTTAACACCACCGATTCCTCAGGTGTTGCTTCTTCTTGGCCAAAGAGCTCATGAACAAGTTGTTGAGTATCTGTTGCTGTTTCAGACAGATACTGCGACCAGCGCCCGCCGCGGTCTGGTTGATCTACTCGGCGGAGAAAACTTGGTACTACCTTGCGTAACTCGGTCAACATGAGATCGGCATATAAGCGCGCTTCTGGTAAGGGGTTTGCTCGCATACGAAGAAGCAGCGCCTCGTAGGCCTGACCACTTCCGTAGATGCCCACATTTGACAACGCTGAAGCGGGCAAAACACCACGCACCGCGTCGAGGGCTTTGGCTCGAGTTGCCTGCCGATAGATGAAATCTGAATCTTTTGGTCCCTGAGGTACCACTTTGCGCACGTGTGTGGTGAGGGAATCGACAAGACCGCTATAGGAATCGAACATGCGGTCCATATCGCCTACATATCGTGTACCGAAACGACCAGACAACACGTCGGGGTCGCGATAGAAGCGGTACCTGCCGCCAAGGCGATTGTCGTAAGAGATATAACGGGTGCTTTGTTCGAGGTAGCTCATTAAGCGACCCCATTCCAAAATTTTGGTCAAGAGGTTTGACGCTTGTTCGCAGGCGAGGTGCACACCACCTAATTGGGCAACTGAGTCATCTCCGTATTCCACGAATATCTTCTCATAGAGGCTTTCAGCGCGCTCTATGCCAATGGTTGCATCGAGTGTGGCATCGCCTTGCACGTCGAGCTCATTAACAAACTCATCGAGAAACAAACGGCGTAGGCTCTTTGCGCTACGGCTGTAACGAGCAAAAAGGGCACCCTTCACCACTTCTGGAAGATTGACGAGAGCAAATACGGGCGAATCGAGATTGGTAAAATACCGTTTCAAGATGTCAGATTCAGCGGGAGTGAACTCCTCGGGCACATAGACCGTCACGACGGACAATGTTAGAAGTCGCAGGCGTCAGGTTGAGGGATCATCAACTAAATAAGTCCGACGGGCCGGGTGCCGATTCGAGCAAATTCCTCAGCTGTTTGGGCGCCCGCAAGATCGTCGATGAGGGCATCGAGTGCGGTGAGGGCCAAGATCTTGGCACCGTCAATGACCGCCCGGTCCCCTTCTTCGGCGCCGGCGTATTCGGCGAATCGTGGGGTGTGGATGGGTACGCCATGCGGTGCGACTTGAATCATCGGATGAATGGAAGGGGCCAAATAGCTGACGTTTCCCATGTCGGTGGAGCCGACAACAACGGAATCGCTGTTTGGCCGTTGTGGTGACCGCCCAACGATTTCGGCATTACGCAGATAAAGGCCGAGGAGAGACTCTGAGTCACGCATATCGGCATAGGCATGGTCTTCCCATTCCACATCGACCGTGCAGCCCGTGCTGATTGCGGCGCCATGGAAGCAGGCCTGCACGCGTTCCTTCAAAGGCTGCAAAGATTCGAGGGAATCAGACCGGACGTACCACTGTTGCGCAGCGAAATGCGGAACGATGTTGGGCTTGTCGCCCCCGTGGGTGAAAATACCGTGAATGCGCTCAGATGGCTTGATGTGCTGTCGTAAAGCGCCGATCGAGCTGTAGGCCTGAACCGCAGCGTCGAGAGCATTTTTGCCAAGATGAGGAGCAGCGGCGGCGTGGGCGGCAGCGCCATGGAACGATGCGCAGCATTCTTGAATAGCGATGGCTTTGATGCTGGTGAGGTCGAAATCTGCGGGGTGAATCATCATCGCGGCATCCACATTGTCGAAAGCTCCTTGGCGAGCCATGGCGATCTTTCCTCCACCACCCTCTTCGGCCGGCGTGCCAAAGACAAGGAGCTCTCCAGGTAGTGACTTCATGAAGGGTTGTAAAGCGAGAGCGGCTCCTAAGCCGGCAGCAGCGATGACGTTGTGCCCACAAGCGTGCCCAATTTCAGGCAGAGCGTCGTACTCACACAAGATCGCAACACGGCGCGCACTTGGCGAAGCAACCCCACTCGCGTGAGCAGCAAATGCTGTTTCCACTCCGTACGCACCTCGTTGAACATTTGAGAATTGAGCACTGAGTGCATCTGTTAATAAGCGATGTGCATGAACTTCTTCATAGTTTGTTTCGGGATGTGAATGAATATCGTGGCTGATTTCTAAGAGTTCTTTTGTCAATTGCTCAACACGTAGTGTGATTTCACCTTTGAGCTCTGCGACTTCTGAAATGTTCATCGGATTCTCCTCGAAGGATCTACTTATGATCGCTGGGTATGTAGATGTTAATGGCGTCAGGAATGACAGATATTCTCAAGGTGTCAGACGTTGTAACCTTTACGCCATCAATAAAGATCGGCAGAGGTCGCTGGAAGTGGATGACTTCTGCAGTGGTTTGCCAAATCTTGAGATGTGGATGAGGGAGATGGCTTCCTTTGCGAACTCTCATGATTGCTAATAAACGTTGCCTCAGCTTCATATCGCGTTCAATCGTCAGCACTTCGATTTTTCCATCATTTGGATGAGACTTCTGAAAAACACGTCTGCCACGGAACATGGCAACATTGCACAAAAGTTGACATTCCCCCCACAGGAAGTGCCCCACTCGGATATGTGCTGCAGCTTGAAGAGAAGCACCATTCACGTCGGCTCTAATAACGTCGAAAGGTAGTTGGTGCCATGCCCCGCCAGTTTTCAATTTCTCCGCATTGAGACGTTTTTGCTTGCCATTACCAACAGTGCGAGCGATGTCTCCCTTGATAGGTGATGCTGAAAGGGTGAGCACGTCGTGGTCGTTGCGCGTATAGACAACATCACTCTTGCGAACGCGCTCTCCCCACTCTTCTCCTTTCGCTATGACCATTAGAGCGCCTCGTTACCTACAACGATCCCTCTAAACATTGCTTCTCCGGCGATGCGCGCCGATTCTCGCAGTGTTTGGTCGAGACCAATCCGCTCAATTTGTCGTAACAAGTCAACAATTTGCCGAATGGTGCGCACGAAGTCTCCGGGGCTCATTTCGGGCACGGTATCGAGCACGCTGGTCAGACTCTTTCCCGATGCCCATAGGGCCGCACATTGCGCAAAGTTCGGATCGGGAAAACGGTGCACCGGCAAGCCATGAGCAGTTTGGAGATCTTGGACCTCCATGCTCAGATCTTCAACACGCTCTGCGACTTCGCGACATTTGGTCGACGGGTACGGAAGATCATCCTGGTCGCTATTGCGACGTTCGTAAACCACACACGACACAGCAGCTGCGAGGTCGGTGGGCTTTAATCCGTCGAATAGACCTTGTGAAATTGCTTCCGCGATGAGAATGTCACTCTCGTGAAACACGCCGGCGAGAACTGAACCCTTTGGTGTTAATTTCCAGGCATCGATGTATCCCATTTTCCGCAACAATTCCAAGACGCGATCGAAAGTAGCCCCAACAGACTGTTTTTCGTTTTTAAGATACTGCTCTAGTCGTTCGATGTCGTTACGGATTCTGTCGGCTGCATCGGCATGTTTCATCAAAATAGAGAGCAGCGGATCATTCGCTACATCTTCGTAGTCAAGTGCATTCTCATCGTTGGCCTTGCTGTTGTCGTTGTTGTCGCTTTTTGAATAGATCCAATTGCATTCATTGATGAGTCGAGCAACCTCACGTAAAGCTCCTGGGTGCCATTGCGAAAAGTCGGTGTCGAGATCGACGTGTTTGATAAAGATGGGTTCCCCAATGAGATCTTCATAGAGAATCCCACGCACAGACTGCGCTGCATCAGCGGCAGTAATTTTGATTCCCCGTCGCCTGTTTGAGGTCGCTAGAACCATGAACTTCTGATAAGGGCTATTACGTGCATTGATGAATTCATCTGTTTTCAGTGCGATGATGTCGCCTGGACGAAAGGTGTTCCACAATTGAATGGAGTCGTTCGTCGGTTTTGACTCCCCTTTTTGACGCTGCAGGCCATGTACGCGTCGATAGGTCCAGATATCTCCGTATTGAGATTGCGCCTTCTCTTCCTCAACACGCTGTTGCTCTCTCTTCTTCTCGATCGAAGCCTGCATCGTTACTACGCCAGAATTTGCTTGGTACTGTGCAAAGGAAAGATTGAGAAGATGACGAACTTCACCTTCTGAATGACTATTCACCAAGTTGACCGTCATGTTGTAGGTGGGACGAAAAGCTGAGGTGAGATTGAAGCTTTTATTCAAAGCGAACCGGCAAACTTCGTCAAAACTAACGAAGGGGCTCCACAGAGTGACGGCGTGCCCAACATCGTCTATTCCCCTGCGACCAGCACGGCCGGTGAGTTGTGTGAAATCTGATGGCTTTAGTGGAACATGGTTTTCGCCGGTGAACCGAGTGAGTTTGTCAATGACAACTGTACGCGCAGGCATGTTGAGGCCCACTGCAAGAGTTTCTGTAGCAAAGACGACCTTAAGTAGGCCCAAGGTAAAAGCTTCCTCCACGATCTCTTTGAAGATGGGAACCATGCCGGCGTGATGTGCTGCCACGCCAGTGGAGATGAGCGATAAGAATCCTTCAAAATCGAGCGCGTTTTTCTCATCGGAGGAAAGTGACTGGGCACGATTTTGTGCAATTTTGCGAATCTGATCGGCTTCGTTCTTCGTAGCGAACGACAAGGAACTACGGCGTACTCCTCGGGCGGCATCGTCACACTGATTTCGGCTGAAGATAAAAAAGATTGCAGGAAGCATGTTGGCGTGTGCCAACTCCTCTACGACTTCGTTGCGGTTCGGAGGTCCGAAACGGCTCTCAGACGTTTGTCGCCCCTTTTTATGTTGATGACTGTTTCGCGATGAATTGTTGGCTTTACCTTGTTCAGTAAATGCCTTCTTCGCTCGCGGATTCATTTTGTTATCAACAAGTGTCGAGTACATCACCGTATCGCCTGTGGCTTTATCGAACGCCATGTGATGATGCTCAAGGCTGACGGGGCGCTTTGTTTCAATAATTGCTCGTGTGTCTCCGCGCACGGTGGTGAGCCACTCGCTCACTTCAACCGCATTCGACACTGTCGCCGATAAGCAAACAAGGGTCACTTCGAGAGGAAGATGGATGATGACTTCTTCCCAAACAGGACCTCGATATTGATCTTGAAGGAAGTGTACTTCGTCGAGTATGACAACTGAAAGGTTCTCAAGCGACCGTGATGATGCATAGATCATGTTGCGCAGTACTTCGGTCGTCATCACCAAAATCTTTGCGTCGGAATTAATGCTGGTGTCTCCGGTGAGGAGGCCTACGTTTTCTGCGCCATAGAGTGCCTGGAAGTCGTGAAATTTTTGATTCGATAAAGCCTTAATGGGGGCGGTATAGAAAGACTTCATTCCCCTATTCAAGGCTTCAGAAATTGCATGTTCTGCTATGAAGGTTTTCCCCGAGCCAGTTGGGGCAGCCACCAAAACAGAAGCCCCTTCGTTGAGCGCTTGAATAGCTTTTTGCTGGAATAGGTCTGGTTGAAATGTGGAACTAGACATTGCTAGCTTTTTTTCGACGCCATTGAATGAAATAGCCGATACCAACAGAAATGGCGTAGAGAATTGTCATCGGAACTGCAAGCGCCATCATGCTGATGGGGTCACCAGATGGAGTAATGATTGCTGCAGTCAGAAAAATAGCCATCACAGCCCAGCGCCATTGTTTGAGTAGCAAACCGGGAGTGATGACATTGACGAGCTGCATGAACACGAGAAGGACAGGAAAGAGGAAACCGACCCCGAAGGCAAGAACCATCAGAGTAACCAAACTCACATATTTTGTAATTTGATACGACTGAGAAACATCGGCACCCGACCAACTGATGAGAAATTCAAGAGCTTTGTCGAGGGTCCAATAAGCGATGTAGCCGCCAAGCGCGAAGAGGCTCACGCTGGAAATAATGAAACCAGTTGCATAACGTTTTTCTCGCTGGTGCAACGCCGGTGCGGTGAATCTCCATATTTGCCAAAGAATGACAGGCAGAGCCACAACCAAACCGCCATACGAGGCGATGCGCATCCGGGCAGAAATGCCATCGAGCGGGCCCAAGCCATACAGCGTTCCGTCACAGTTGAAATCGGGTCGAGAAGCGCAGAGATCACGGTAAGGCTCTGTGAGGAAACGCAACACTGGGTCGTAGAAGCTGAGAATGACCAGTGCACCAATAACGACAGCAAGTAGTGATCGAATGATGCGGAAACGCAGTTCACCTAAATGTTGGGTCATAGTGATTTCATCGGTCGAGGACCGAACTCTCACTGGCTTACGGAACAACCTCATGGCGTTTGGTCCCCATTAGGTGTCTCGTTTTTTTCATAGGGGATGAATTTAGGTTCATCAACGGGAGAAGCTGGATCTTCGTCTTTGCCGAGGAAGATCCGCTTTGCCTCTTCGGCAGTATTCTTGATTTCCTGCAGAGGGTCATCGAACCCCGTCCGCAGGTCGCTCTTCACCCCCGAAGCCACATTTTTGATTTCGGTATACACGCGCCCGAACTTGCGCATTGCTTCAGGTAGTTTTTCGGGTCCTAACACGACAAGGCCAATAAGTAGCAGAAAGACAATTTCGCTGCCAGACAGATTGAACACACTTAAAGTCTATGAACTAGAACTGCACTGCCCGTCATTATCATGGCAATATGGTGGAAATTAGCCCCAGTTATCGCGAGTTGACCTATATTGCCTTTGCGCATCGTGGGGCGAGGGCTTATGCCAAAGAAAACACCCTTGACGCATTTCAACTGGGGCTGCGTTTGGGTGCGACAGGCCTCGAGTCAGATGTTTGGATCACCAAAGATGGTGTTCCTGTACTCGACCACGATGGTGTGGTTCAAGGGCGCTTTGTTAAAAGGCCGATCTCTCAATATCTTCGGGAAGATCTACCTCGGCATATTCCTACTCTTGAAGATTTATTCCAACTCGCTCCGCGTGGCACATCCATCTCCCTCGATATCAAAGATGACGCAAGCCTCGACGCTGTCATTGCCACAGTACGTAAGGCGTACGGCAACCAGGCGCCGTTCATTTACCTTTGTCACCCAAACCTCGATGTACTCGGAGAGTTCAGGAGCAGGTCTTTAGGAATATCACTGGTGTCTTCGGTGCGGCTCTCGCGATTGAAAAATGGTCCAGAAATGCATGCGGCAAAGATGCGTGAACTAGGAATCGAAGTGATGAATATGCATCATCGCGATTGGAATGGAGGTCTCGTTGCGCTCTTCCAACGCTTCGATCTGCGCTGTTTTGCCTGGGATTGTCAGTTTGTGCGAAACATACAAGACATGGCGAAAATCGGTATCAATGGAATTTTTAGTGATTGGCCCGATCGCTTCTATGAATTGACCGACTCGAGCACCGTCTAAAGCCAGCGCCAACGACTCATTGGCCACAGCACAACGAACGCTCGCCCGACAATGCGGTCTTCATCAACTGGGCCAAACATGCGGCTGTCCATCGATTGTGGTCGGTTATCGCCAAGTACAAAGACCTGTTTTTGAGGAACAAGAACTTCTGCCATCTCGGGCTGGTTGCAGCGATCGTTGAGGTTTTCTTGCTCGGTGTCTCTGGAATCGAGGTACGGCTCTTTCAAAGCGACTTTATTGACGTACACAACACATTTGCTGATGCTGATTTTTTCGCCAGCTAAACCTATAACACGTTTGATGAGGTCATCGTGCTGAATACTTTCACCATTAGAGGTCACACGATCGAATACGACCACATCTCCCCTATTGACGTCATGCAATCGATAAGAGAGTTTATTCACGAGCACCCGATTGGGCTGATACAGCGTGGTCTCCATAGAAGGACCCGAGATGTAGAACTGTTGAAATACGTATGTTCTGATGCCAAGTGCAACGACAAGAGCGACGACAAGAACAATGACCCAGTCTCGAACAGCTTTGAAGGAATCTGAAGTGGTTGACGCCTGATCAGCGGTAACTACTTCATTGTCGTCTTCATGCACCACACGATTGTAGATGAAATAACATCTAATTGAACGAGATTGTCTACAAAGAGTCAATCAATTTCTGAACACGGTCATCGACATTTTTGAAAGGGTTCTTGCAAAGAACGGTCCTTTGCGTCTGATCGTTGATCTTGAGATGAACCCAGTCGACTGTGTAATCGCGCTTTTTGAGCTGAGCAGCGGTGATGAATTGCGAACGTAAGTGGGCCCGGGTGGTTGTAGGGGCCGACTGGGTGGCAGCAACAACTTGCTCCTCTGTGCATAAGGATTTCATGATGTTTTTGCCCCGCAGATGATTATAAATTCCCTTATCAGGGTCAATGTCGTGATACTGCAAATCGATGAGATGACACCGCGGGTCCCCCAACGAAATGTGATGCTTCTCTGAGTAATTGAGCAGGAGGCGATACTTTGCGACCCAATCGACTTCTGCTGCGAGTTTCAAAGGATCATCTTCGATGGTTGACACACATTGTTCCCACATCTGCAAGGCGCGTGTTTCTTCCTCATTGAAACCAAAACGTTCACTGTAAGAAATTGCCTTATCAAGGTATATGCGCTGAATGTCGAGAGCGCTCATCTCGCGTCCGCTCTTTAACTTCACCTTTTTACGACACGTGATGTCGTGGCTAATTTCTCGTATAGCCCGCACTGGGCTCTCAAGTGTGAGATCGCGAAAATCGATCTCGGGGTTCTCAAACATACGTAAGACGCAGGCCATTGAACCGACCTTGAGAAACGATGCATATTCACTCATATTTGAGTCGCCAACAATCACGTGTAGGCGCCGATAATGCTCGGCGTCGGCGTGGGGCTCGTCTCGGGTATTAATAATTGGTCTACTGCGTGTGGTGGCCGAACTCGCGGTTTCCCAAATATGTTCCGCGCGCTGTGCGATGGTGAAAAGAGGACCCTTTGCGGTCATGAGTAATTTGCCTGCACCAGCAAAGATCTGGCGTGTAATGAGAAAAGGTATGACGACGTCGGAAAGGCTGGTCTGGTCATCAGTTCGTGACGTGAGATAATTCTCATGACAACCATACGAATTGCCTGCGCTGTCGGTGTTGTTCTTATAGATGTGAATTTCACCGCGAATGCCTTCGTCGGCAAGGCGCTCTTCTGCAGCTACGCGTAGGTCATTCAAGATGTACTCGCCTGCCCGGTCTTGAGCAACAACGTCGAGAATTGAATCGCATTCCGCTGTTGCGTATTCAGGGTGCGACCCTACGTCTAAATACAGACGTGATCCGTTTGGTAAGAATACGTTTGAGCTTCTCCCCCAAGTGACGACTTTTCGAAATAAATACCTCGCCACCTCATCAGGGCTCAAACGGCGCTGGCCCTTTAAGGTGCACATGATTCCATATTCGTTCTCGAGCCCATAAATGCGTCGAGAGAAATCGTGCACGGTGTTGTTTAACCCTGTACTAAGGCATTCACTTCGGCGTCGTCTAAACGTGTAAATGCACGACGCTCACCGGCCCGTTTGAGAACGGCGATTTCGCATTCTTCGACGGGAAGTTGTCGGTCTGGCCCTGAGAGCGCATTTCGACACAGTTGCACGACTTCAGATAGCTGAGCCGTATGCAACTGGGTCAAGAGAGATGACTCTTTCATACGAGCGTATATGGCGTCTGAATCGCCACCTAAGACACAAAATTTGCGCTCATCGAGAACAGTTCCATCGTAAAAGATATGAAACAACTGATCGTTGGTGGCGCTGTCGGCCACTTCGGCGACAAGGATTTCCACTTCAAGAGGTTTCATTTCATGAGTGAAGATTTGCCCGAGTATTTGTGCGTACTGATTAGCCAAGCTTCGCGCATCAACATCGATGCGTGAATACTGATAACCCTTCAGGTCGGCAGCGCGAACACCTGAAACTCTCAGTTGGTCGAACTCGTTGTATTTTCCTACGCCCGCGAAGGCGATGCGGTCGTAGATCTCGCTGATTTTGCGCAAGGTGTTAGACGGATTCTCGGCCACAATGGCAATGCCATCTGAATACTGAATCGCGATGAGTGCTTTGCCGCGAGCTATGCCTTTTCGCGCATAGTCAGCACGATCTTTCATGATTTGTTCTGGTGCTACGTAAAAGGGCATGCTCATTTCACACCTCCTGATTTCGTTCTTGGTGTTCGGCAATGAGTTCTTCTACCAACTGAGACAACGTTGAGTCGTCGATGCGCTCCCAGCCTTTGTTAGTAATTGAGGCAACGATTGGGTAGATACCACGCAAGGTATCGGGACCACCAGTTGCTGAATCTGAATCGGCTGCTTCCCATAACGATTTCAATGCGAGTCGAACTGCTGCGTCTTGCGACATGGAAGTTCGCCAACCGACTTTAATGACGGCACCGGCGTGCACACTTCCAGAACCGGTAGCAACGAATTCGCGTTCTTCGTACCGACCCCCAGTTGGGTCGTAGTCCCACAAGCGTCCGTAACCCTTTTGAAGGTCATAGCCAGCGAAGATTGGCACCACAATGAGCCCTTGCATGGCAGCGGGAAGATTTCCGCGAACCATCATGGAGAGCTGATTTGCTTTACCTTCCAAAGAAAGCAGTTGTCCTTCAACCTTCTCGTAATGCTCAAGTTGCAATTGGAAGAGCTTGATCATTTCCATCGCAGGGCCTGCGGTGCCAGCAATCGCAACACCACTAAATTTGTCGGCCGATACCACCTTCTCCATGGAGCGGTGAGAAATAACATTCCCCGACGTAGCGCGGCGATCGCCGGCCATGACTACCCCATCTGCAAATCGAAGAGCGACACATGTAGTTGCGTGAGGAAAATGTGCCTGAGCTGCAGATTCGGCGAGATGCTTTTGAAATGGATCGATACCAACACGCTTCAGCAACTCAGCAAAGCTGGCGCCTGGGTGGTCGCCGGGTGTGAAAAATGGCATTGACATAAGTTCAGTGTAGGAGTTATTCCCCACCCTTTTGTACGTAGCTATTCACAAAATCTTCAGCATTCGTCTCGAGAATGGAATCAATATCGTCAAGTAGCTGGTCGAGATCAGCTTTCAAGTTTTCAGCGTGATCGTTTTTGCCCACAACGAGATCGTCGATCTCCTCAGCGGGTACTTCGTTGATATTTGAGTTACTTTTACGAATTTTCTCCGTCATACCGCCACCTTAGTTGTGAAATTAGAACACATCGGAAATTTTGAACGTCGTTAGATCTGAATTTTCTAGACCGAGAGCAAGCACTAGTTCCAAAGGTGAAGCACACGAGTTGAAGAGAAGGCCATCGTTTCAAGCATTCACCTCGGAAATAAGCCCTGGTGCTTTGCGGTGGTTCCGTGCGAGCGAGTTCGGCATCGCTGTGCGCAACTAGTTTCCTTAAATTCATCCGATCAGAGAGGTTCTTCCCCGGGCGCATATCGTGGTATTGCAAATCGAGTGCCTTCAGTCGTGCATCTTTGGGCGACAGGTCGTTTCGGTCTTGATATGCGTTAATCAAACTCATCTTTGCCAACCAATCGATGGTGTCAAAAGACCCCACACCGCCATTTGACAAGTTGGTGAGAGTTTCGCGCCACAGCCGAAGAATCTCTGCACCTTCATTGGGGAATTCTGCACTACAAACGGATTTCAACCCGTCGTGCGTGCTGTATTTTTCGGCTGCTTCCAAAATGAGAAATTGAATCTCTAGCGATGTCTTCAGGGTTCCGTTTCTGAGCCGTATTGGCGATGCGAGGCTTGCGTCGCGACTCACAGTGCGAATAGTGCTGACGGGACTATCCACAATGAGGTGTGTTGGGAAAGCGCCGTCCTCAATCATCGCGAGCACGATGGCAGTTGTTCCTACTTTGAGATAGGTGGCATATTCCGACATGTTGGCATCGCCAACGATGACGTGCAGACGTCGGTACTTGTCTGGGTCGCAGTGCGGCTCATCGCGCGTGTTGATGATGGGTCGCCGAATAGTTGTTTCGAGCCCGATCTCTTCTTCAAAAAAGTCTGCTCGTTGACTGATCTGATACGAAACAGCATCAGATCTTTCCGAAAACAACTCTGAACCAACTTTTCCGGCTCCGCAATAGATCTGGCGTGTAACGAAATGCGTCGTGATGAATGTGGCTAACTGCCCGAAGGGTAGTTCCCGAGAAACGAGATAGTTCTCGTGGCATCCGTATGAATTGCCTTTGCCATCAGAGTTGTTCTTGTAGGTAATAATTTCGTGATGTTCGGGCAACAGAGCATTTGCCCTCTGCATGCTTTCTCTAATGATTTGCTCACCAGCGCGGTCGTACAGCACCACTTCCATCGCGGTGCGACATTCAGGTGTGGAAACTTCAGGGTGCGCGTGGTCGACGTAATACCTGGCTCCATTAGTTAAAACCGAGTTAGCCATGTGGGTTTCTACTTCGGGAGGAAAGGCATCTTCTAGGGAAAAACCTCGTGCATCGCGATCTGGTGTTTCATCACCGAAGTCCCACTGGATACTTTGTTTGAACGCGCCAGCGTATGCATTGACGAGAACCGATGACGCAACAATTGGGCTGCTGTCGAAACCACGGGAAATGACCCCGTATTCCGTTTCAATGCCACAAACCTTAGGTAGTGCCATAGTGACTACAGGTACTGACCTGTCACCACATGTTCTATGGCCTTGCCCCCCGCGGCAGTTCCTGATGTTGCGTGTTCGTTAATGAGGGTGCGTATGAAAACAATCCGTTCACCCTTCTTCCCGGAGATACGAGCCCAGTCGTCTGGATTTGTCGTGTTCGGCAGGTCTTCATGTTCTTTGAATTCTTGTGCAATCGCTTCGATGAGGTCGCTTTCGGTGATGCCCTTCTCGCCAGACTCAATTGTGCGTTTGATTGCAGATTTTTTCGCACGCCGCACGATGTTCTCGATCATTGCACCAGACGAGAAATCACGGAAGTACAGCACTTCTTTGTCGCCATTTTGGTAGGTCACCTCTAAGAAGCGATTCTCGTCGTCATCGCTGTACATGCGTTCAACGCAGTGCGTGAGAAGAGAATCAAGAGCTGCGTCGGTGGAGCCATCAAAGCGGTCGAGCAAGCTCGCATGAATCGGAATTTCCGCAGTGAGGTAACGCCGGAAAATATGGTGGGCAGCATCTGCTGCAGGACGATCGATCTTGATTTTCACATCAAGTCGGCCGGGTCTCAAAATTGCTGGATCTATGAGGTCTTCGCGGTTTGTGGCTCCTATGACAATGACATTACGCAGACTTTCGACCCCATCAATTTCAGCGAGTAGTTGCGGAACGATTGTTGACTCCATGTCACTGCTGATGCCAGATCCTCGAATCCGAAACATGGAATCCATTTCGTCGAAGAAGATGATGACAGGCCAGCCCTCTTCGCTCTTTTCGCGTGCTCGCTGGAAAATGAGACGTATTTGCCGTTCTGTTTCACCGACGTATTTATTGAGAAGCTCCGGTCCTTTGATGTTGATGAAGTAGCTGCGACCCTTGTCGTGACCAGTTGTATCAGCAACCTTCTTTGCAAGGCTGTTAGCGACAGCTTTGGCAATCAATGTTTTACCGCATCCTGGCGGTCCGTAGAGAAGGATCCCTTTCGGGGCGGGCAGGTGGTATTCGGCAAATAAGTCGGAATGAAGGTACGGAAGTTCCACGGCATCGGCAATGAGTTCAATTTGAGCATCTAAGCCGCCGATGTCGTTGTAACTGACCAATGGCACTTCCTCAAGCAGGAGATTTTCGACTTCGGGTTGATGCAAACGCTCGATGAGTAAGTTGCTTTTTGTTTCTAAACGCAAAAGGTCTCCGGGGCGCAGATGCATCCCTCGCAGTGAGTCTCCTAGTTCGCATACTTTGAGGTCATCGCCGCGATAAGTAATGACCGCGCGAAAACCATCTTCACAAATCTCTTTGAGTTGAACGACTTCACCCGAAGTTTCGGGCTGCCTACTGGAGATGACGTTCATGCTGTCGTTGAGCAAGACTTCCGAACCACGTTCAAGCATGTCGAAGTCGATGTCGGGATGCAGTTGAACATTCATCTTGCGGCCTTGAATGAAAATGTCTATTGACGCGTCGTCATTTTTTCCCACAACTACTCCGTAAGCGTGGGGTGGCTGAGTGAGCTTCCCTACTTCTTCGCGCAGTTGGGCAATATGTTCACGGGACTCGCGCAGGGTGTAGGCGAGCTTCTCGTTTTGGGCGATGGCACGCGCCAACTGGCCCTTGGTTTCGAGCAAGCGAGACTCGAGAGAGGATTTGTTCACTTGTGATTCAGGTTGTTGATTGTCGCTAGACACCGCTGTGGCTCCTGACCTCGTTTCATCAATTATCTACCGAAAATGGGCGACGGGCACTAGCGAGGGTAAACAACCCGAAAAGTTCTCATTTTGGGCTCGCGCCGTGTAGCATTTTGCCAGTTAGTCCAACTGCCCTAGAGCAGTTCTATACAGAGGGAGCCCCCAACATGAAGGTCTGGATCGATCAGGATTTGTGCACAGGCGACGGTCTTTGTGAAGAGATTGCCCCTGACGTTTTCACTTTGCTTGACGATGGCTTGGCTTACGTTAAAGAGGGTGCCAAAGTTTTCGCAACTGCTAAAGGTAATGCTCAGGGTGCCGACGGCCTTGCAAACTTCCCCGACAGCCAAATTGATGCTGTTGTTGAGTCAGCCGAAGAGTGCCCCGGAGAATGCATCTTCATTGAGCCATAATTGGCTTATTGAACATCTCCAATAAATCTGGCAACTGTCAAGAATCCTGTATGTGCGACCATTCGGTGGTCGGGGCGTACCGCTTGTCCTTCAATATGCCATGTGCGGTGAAGCACCTCTAAGGTTCTTTCGCTGGTCCAGCGTTCATCAAATGTCTCTCGTACCTGAACGGCCTGTGTGATGCTGGGCGTATAAGCAACCAAAATGCCGCCGCGCTTCATCTTTTGCGTGGCATGTGGAACTACCAGCCAAGGCTCGGGCAAATCGAGAACAACGCGATCGAGATCGGTTTCATCGATTCCGTCGTAGCAGTTGCGCAATTCAACATGATAATTCTTGAGTGCTTGCTCCCCCAGGAATCCGCGTACGTTTGCAATGGCGCGATTCGCGAAGTCTTCACGAAGTTCATACCCGGTAATGATGGCGCCAGCGCGCAACATCGCCATCGATAGAGCTCCAGAGCCGACGCCAGACTCCAACACCTTGACGCCAGGGCGGATATCGGCGATCATCAAAATTGTTGCGAGGTCTTTTGGATAAATGACTTGAGCGCCACGTGGCATTTCAACAACAAAGTCTTCAAGTGTTGGGCGCAAAACGAGATATCGCGCTCCTTTAGTAGAAACCACTTCAGCGCCATCTAAGCATCCAACAACGTCGAGATGAGGCACAAACCCAGCATGGCTATGGAATTCTCCGGTACTGACGAGATCGATGAGGTAACGACGCTTCTTGCGATCGACCAACATCACCTTGTCGCCTAGTGCGAAACCCTGAGAATCCATACCTCAGTATGACTGAATGGATTGACACTTCATCACAGTTGAGAAGTTTTAATAGGTCTCTACAACCGCTTCTTTTGCGAATACGGTGATTTCTTTTCGATCTTGAAGTCGCACCAAGCGACGAACAATTCGATACACCAAGAAAACGCCACTTGCCTTACTTGAACGCCTGAGGGCTGACGTTAAAAGTCGTTTCTTAAGTGGTGCACGCGAAACGAGAAGGTAAAGAGCTAGTGAGCTCAGGGTCGACTTTCTCATTTTTGGCGAAATTGAACCCGGGTTGACCTGCGGGAACCGCGTCGCCGCCCGAACAAGTAACTCATCATCATCATCACATACGGCAATGACATCGGGGAGGAGGCCCAGCAAGGAGGCAGCGTGCACACAGAGGGCGAGGAAGACGAAGGGGTTCAGCTCAGGGTCAAG
>JAPKZV010000190.1 GCA_026393585.1 Actinomycetota bacterium | reverse complement strand
CGCCGCGGCTGGCGAACGCATTGTGGTGACCGATGCTGGCCGACCCCTGGCGCAGCTGGGGCCACTCGACTCACCGGGCCACAACAGCATGGACGAGCTCGTTGCCCGCGGACTCGTTATTGCCCCGCGCCGCGCACAGGGCAACCGACCACTTCATGCTCTGGTCGATACCCCCATCGACGTTTTCAGTGGCATGCGCCTCGACCAGATGGTGCGAGACCTGCGATGACTCTCGTGCTCGACACCACCGCTCTTCTTGCGCTTCACATCACTTCACCTCATCACCGCGCAATTGCCCAGGCAATGACCGACGACCCCACGTGGTGTGCATCGGCAATGGCACTTGCTGAGTCACTTGCCGGCATCGACCGACTCACTGAAGAGCCACTCTTACGTGACGAAATAGAAGATGCCATTCGCCGCACATGGGACTACGTGCACGTCATTCCTGTCGACCAGCGATGCATCGACGAAGCTTCACTCATTTCGCGCACTCAACCTGTTTCTCTTGGCTCTGCACTTCACCTCGCAGCAGCACAACGCCTCCCCCGCCCCGTTTCATTTGCCACGCTCGATGCCGCACAGCTCACCGTGGCACTTGGCCTAGGTTTCACTGTCATTTCTGCATGAACATTTGTCTCAATTCCATAAAGTTCAGAACACTTCTGCAAGACTCGTCGCGTGAATAACGACGGCGCTCTCAAGGAAACTTTGCATTGGTCGAACAGCGATCTTGAAGTACACAAAGTGGTTGTGGGGCCATATGAAAACAATGTTTTTGTTCTGCGTTGCAAGGCGACAGGCGAGGGTGTTCTCATTGATGCCGCAAATGAACACGAGCTTCTTTTAGAACTTTGCGAACAACTTGGGGTCAAGCGCGTGCTGGAAACCCACGGTCATTGGGACCACATTCAAGCAATTCCCGCAATGCGCGAAGCAGGGTATGAAGTTGCCGTTACACGCGCCGACGCACCACGCCTTGTTGATGTGGGATACGACGTGTTTCTAGACGATCAAGAAGTGGTGGAAATTGGTCGCATGCGTTTACATGTCATTCACAACCCTGGGCATACCGAAGGGTCCATATCCTTCCAGGTGGCCAACACGCCATTGCTCTTCACCGGAGACACTTTGTTTCCTGGCGGCCCCGGTAATGCAACCTTTGAAGGCGGCGACTTCACCACCATCATTGAATCAGTTGAGCAAAAACTCTTTGTCTTTCCCGACGACACCATTGTTCTGCCAGGCCATGGCACAAATACAACTATCGGTACCGAGCGTCCGCACCTTCAAGAATGGGTCGATAGAGGATGGTAAAAGAACCTCTACCAAATACTTCTGAGCCAACACGCTTCACCACACGATTTGTGTGGGTGAGTGCAGTTCTCACATTTGTCGTTGCGTCATATGTTGCTTTACGTATTTATGGGCCTTCCGTACGCCCCGACGAACTGGGTTTTCTCATCAATGGCCAGTTGCTCATTGGTCGCGATGAAACTCCCCTCAGCGATGCATTTCGTTCCTTCTACCCCATTGGGTTCAGTTTTGTTACTGCCTTTGCTGCACTCATTGGCCGCACAATGTCTCGTGAATTTCGCATTGCATTGTTCATCAACTTTGCATTTGTTGCACTCACCGCACATTTCCTCAGCCTGTACACACGCAAGTACTTTGGTCTCACTCGCAACTACTCGCGTGTTATAGGAATCGCAGTGGCACTCATGCCACTTGTTGCCGCCAACGCACTTTTTGCGTGGTCAGAATCGCTCAACATCTTGGGTTTTACCGTTCTTGTCTACTGCGCATTCAACTATTGCGTCGACAACTCCCGCAGCTCTGCAATTGCACTTGCGCTCATTGCCCCCTTCCTTGCAGTCACACATGGTCGATTCACTTTGGTTTTGCCGCTCACTGTTTTGCTTCTTGTTATTGCCCCTGCAGTCAATAAAGCATTCCGCGCATCCATCTTGACCACCACTGGTTCCGTTCTTCTTTCCGCTTTCACTTACTTCATGCTGGCAAAAGCAAACCTGTGGTTACGTAACGAGTTGTACCTAGGCGCAGCAGGCAAAGAAGGCCGACTCAAAGACAAACTCTTCGATACTGCCAACTGGGGAAACATCGTTCGTGCGCTAGGTGGACAAAATTGGTATCTGTTCGCCACTTCATTTGGCTTGGTCATTGTTGGTGCACTTATCTTGTTCAAGCACCTCACTGCTTCAGAACGCCGCTTGCATCCCGGTCTCGCAGTGGCATCGCTCTTCACACTCGGTGCTATTGCCATTATTGAACTCACATCTGCTCTCAACTTGGTCAAGATCATTCGGCCCGATCACGTTGTTTACGGACGCTATTCCGGCGTTGTTTCACCAATCCTGATTGCCATTGCATTAAGTGCGCTCATTACTGCACCGCAAAAAACACGCTCACTGTGGTGGAAGAGCATTGTGCTCATTCCCGCTCTTGCACTCTTTCTTGTCGTTCTGAGCCGCGCCGACGTACTGCACCGAATGCTTCAGCAAGCCGAGTTCTTTGCTCGCCCAAATGCCATCGGTCTCGACTGGGCAATTAAAGCAACCAAACCAAGTAGCTTTTTTGTTTTGAGCAGCATCTTTGCCTTGTTAGGAATTGCTCTCTATCTCGTCCATCGGTTTGCGGAAAAGTCATTCATTACTTTTTTCGTAGTGATTGCTCTTTTCTTTACCGGCTACACCACAACACAAACAGTGCGGAACTACCGCGACTATTTACCCGATCTCGTTCTCGATAACGAAGCCATCAACCGCGGAGCACAAGCAGTGGGATTCGACACTGGTTCATACGGCGGGCAAAGTTTTTACGACTATCGCTACCTATTGCACCCAGTACAGGCCCGTCGCTTTGATCTTGTTTATGGTGTGCCCGATGACATCAATTGTTTCATTGGGTCGAAAGAACGGCCTCCATTCGACGGGAATTGGGCAGTTGGACCAACTGAACCTTCAACAGGTCTCATTTTGTGGCTGCGTGACGGTCTAGATTCGTGTTGATATGGAAACGATCGCAAAAGAACTTGATGTCAGTGTCATCTTGCCGGTGTACAACGAACGCGGTCACCTCAAAGCCGAAATAGATCGAGTCCGCACAGCGCTCAGCGCCTCTTCGTACTCATTTGAAATCGTCGTCATTGATGACGGCTCAAACGATGGCTCAGAACTCGACCTCCCCCTCATTCCCGATATTCGCCTCATTCGCCATTCGGTGAACCGCGGCTCGGGTGCGGCTCGTCGCACAGGTACACGGGCTGCTTACGGGCGCGTCGTGGTGTGGACCGATGTCGACATGACCTACCCGAACGATGAGATTCCTTGGCTAGTCGACCAGTTAGAAGGTTCCGACCATGTTGTTGGAGCACGTCGCACCGAAGAAGGAACACTCAAGTTATTGCGCATGCCCGCAAAGTGGTTTATTCGCAAACTTGCGAGTTACCTCACTGAAACCGATATCAAAGACCTCAACTCTGGTCTTCGTGCGTTTCGTCGCGATGTTGCACTGCAATACATCCATCATCTCCCGAATGGCTTCTCGTGTGTCACCACACTCACCATGTCATTTTTGGCAAATGGCTACTCGGTCACTTACGTGCCCATCAACTATTTCCCACGTGCAGGGCGCTCGAAGTTTCATTGGCTAAAAGACACCAGGCGCTACATCTTGCAGGTCATTCGCATGACCTTGTCGTACAACCCACTCAAAGTATTCCTCCCAGTAGGTGGCGCCTTGTTCCTTATCGGAGCAGCAAAACTTGGCTTCGACTGGAGCAGCCGCGATTTCCGCCTCTCCACCAATACTCTGCTCGTCTTTTTTGCCGCACTACAGGTCACCACCATCGGCCTACTTGCCGACCTCGTTGTGCGATCAACAAAAACACCTCAAAGCGTCGAACCTGTTTAACTTCTTCGCATACCGAAAGGCGCCAGCTCAATGCATGGAGTGATTGCATACACCGGGAGCAACCCAGAGCGCTTCCAGCAACTGCGTCATGCTGCTGAACATTTCGGGGCGAACAATGTTGAAGCTCGCAATGCCGGCAACAGCTGGCTCGGCTCATTTGGTTCAGCCAATGCCGTACACACCTTCAGCGACGAACAGGGCGTGGGAGTTGTTTACGGATCAGCTGCGGCAACTACCACTTTTCATTCGGAGAATTTTCTCGATGAAGCACCCGACGATGTTGTGGGTTGCGTCATCCATCATGAGCTCGGCCTCGTTGTTGCTGCCGGACGTGGCAACCACAAAATGTTTGTTCATCAACTCTCCACGGGCGAGTTGATGGCAAGCAGTTCTTTATCGGTGCTGGCCTATGCGCTGCGCAGCACCACCAGCATCGACCGAAGCTACGAAGACTTCACCCTTGGCTTTGGGTTTTTACCCGGTGTGCACACCGTGTACAGCGGTATCAAGTCACTTCCAGCTGGCACCCGCCTCTTTGCGTCTACAGCACACTCAGAGCCAACGGCAGTTTTTCCTGTCAACGTTACTTCCATTTCGAGTTTCGCAGAAGCAATACCGAAACTACATGACTTATTTGTTCATGCCATTCAAGAACAAGCGGGAAACCGCACAAAGCATGCTGTTCTCCTTGGCGGCTTCGACTCCATGCTGGTGGCTGCAACTTTGAAAACACTCGGACACGAAGTACATACCTACACCTTCTCTTTCGGCGACACGAACTTCGAGCAAAAAAACGTTACTGAATTTGTTACTTCGTTAGGCATCACACACCATCCGGTCACCATCACTCCACAACTTATTGAACAAAACCTACGTGAATTTGGCTCACACTTTTTCCAAGTCGGAGCGCAATCCCACTATCAAATTCACACTCTCATTGCGAGCCAACACGTTGCCCGCGATGGTTTTGATGCAATATTCAATGGTGATGGTTGCGATGCCATTTTCTTGAGCTACCCCACCGTCAATAGGCGTGCAAGCATTTCTCAGCGGGTAGCCCGCGCACCACGCCTCTTGAAAAAAGTGGCTCTTGCACCCTTGCGCACAACAACTGCCGAACGTCACCTCGGCCACGTTGGCCGCATCATTCGTAGCGTGCTCAACAATGCGCTGTTGCCAGACCCAGCACGTGGGCACCTCCCCACGCAATATCTCGATGCCTATGCCTTATCGCAGTTGCGCAAGGGCACACAGCCGCAGCAAACCGAATCGATGCTTGCCTTGCGTTTGCGCCTCGCTGAGCCCACTGCACAGATGGACGGCCCGCGCAGGGCATTTCACGGCAATGGGTTAACAGCACAAAGCAAGGTAAAGGTCGATGGAGCGGTCTCAGCCACAGGCCTTCCCCACTTCAGCCCCTACTTGCACCCAGAATTACGAGCTTTTGTCACTTCATTGCCCATTGAATACCTCAAGAATCAAAATGACTCACCCTCTGCAAATGGCAAGGAGCTCCTTGTTGCAATGGTGCGCGAGTACAAGTTGCTCCCCGATCTCTTTATAGATCAACCCAAGCAATCACCAGTCGACTCACCAGTAGACCTCTGGTACATGACGTCCTTAAAGGAACAGATACTCGAACAGTTGCAAGACCTTCCCTTTGAGGTGAACACCAAGTACTTGGAAAACGTTTTGCGAAACAAACGCGCCGAAAATTGGTACCGCAACAAAGTTTCTATTGGCCACCACACCATGCAAGCCATTGGCCTCCTTGCGTCATATGCCTCATTCAATCGACTACTCCACGAAGAATAGACACATGAAAAAACTGTTGCGCAATGTACTGTCGCTACTGCTGGTAGCACTGCTCTTTCTTTTGGTCTGGCAACGCCGACATGAACTCACTCCCATTTTCAAAGACCCATCATCAGATCTTTTGCTCCTCGGAGCACTCATCGTCATTGGGCACTTTCTCAACTCGGCAGAATTCTGGGTGGTGTATCGCGCTACAAAGGTACGCATCGGGTTCTTTGAGAACTGGATGGTTTTCACATCGGGTTTGCTCGGCAATCTCTTGCCTGGCCAAATGGGTACGTTGTACAAATTCCGCTACATGAAGACCGTGCATCACCTGCCCTACGCAAAAAGTGGCAGTAACTACGGCGCAAATCTCATCATCTCGCTTGGTTCATCGGCAATTGTCGGCATCATCGGCGTGTGCGGCAACACAGTAAGTGGCGGCTCATTTTCTTGGGTCATGCTTTTGTGTTTTGTAGGTCTTGGCATCATTTGTATTGCAACACTGCGATTCTCGCTTCCCACATGGAAAGTTTTACGCGGTAAGCCTGCGAAGATTTTCTCCACATTTAGTGAAGGCTGGGACGAAATACGTCGCACTCCACAAACAACCTTTCAAGTCATCGCCATCGACGTGGTGAAATACCTTGTTACCGCTTGGCGCTTCCAAATTGCATTCGGGCTACTTGGCTACCACCAATCTTTTTGGTACTTCCTCGTTATTGCACCTGCAGCAGCAATTGCCGGAATCATCGCATTCACTCCTGGCGGCCTCGGCATTCGGGAACTCTTTGTGACCGGCGCTGCAGTTGCAATGGGTTCCAGTTTCGACACTGGGCTACTTGCCGCCAGTACCGACCGCGGCGTAATGCTCGCCTCAGCAGTTGTGCTGGGGAGCATCGGTTTTCTTTACAGCATTCCTCGCTTGCGACGTGCGACCACGACCCAACCCACGCCCACTGACGTGTGAAGAAACGGGCGTTGTAGAACCTTCAACGGTGTAGCGATGACAGAAATGATCTTGCCCATCAGTCTTCCGTGCGGTTGAAACAAAGTCTTTGCGGTCGTATCGACGATGATGCCCTACGGCAATATCTGCTGCACCAAATCGTTTTTGATGCGCGGGAAAACTCACGATCAGAGAACCAAACTCATTGACATGTTCAACCCATGAACGCAGTGCTTCGGCATCGTCATCAATATGTTCGAGCACCTCGAATGCGCACACAAGATCAAAGGTCTCATAGGGTTGTATTTGCTCAAGGCCTCCTGAGCGGAACTCTGCATCTGGGAAGTGTGAAAGGCGCTCGGCGGCAACTGCACCCGAAACGAGGTCGGGCTCAACACCAACGTATTGCCCCCACTGTGCAAGCCGAGTCGAGAAAGCTCCTTGGCCAATTCCTATTTCCAAAATGCTTTTTGGCTGCAGCAAAAGCAATGCCCTTTGCACCAGTGGGGCACGTAGATGCGCCATCGCGGTGAGAGGCGCTTCCCTCGACACCGGCACCTTGCCACTTGCTGCTTGCAATGCTTCCATGAGCATTGGTGCAATTTGATTGTCGCCGAATTTCTCAAGGAAGAGTTTTCTACTATCAGTTTCCAATTCACGTAGCCGTACGTCGTCTTGCAAAAGAGAAACTATTTCATTTGCAAGTGCTTGAGGGTCGCCCGCCGGAACAGTGGCAACCGCATAATCGAGGTGGTTGCGAATGGCTGGGGTGTCGGCGGTAATAACGGCTTTACCCATTGCCATGCACTGAAAAACCTTGTTGGGAATAACGCGCGACGACTTTGCCCCTGTGCCGAAGATGCCCAGGCACACCGATGCTTCGGCAATTTTTGCAGGAAGATCAGTTTCTGAAACCGAATTGAGCAATTCAATCGGAGCGTTGAGCTCGCGAATGATTTTTTCTATACGCGGGCGCTCTTGACCATCGCCGACGAGACGGATGCGATACTCCTTTGGTAGCAAAAGCGATGCGCGCAC
>JAPKZV010000034.1 GCA_026393585.1 Actinomycetota bacterium | reverse complement strand
CCCATTAGTGCGGCAATTATTGCGTGGAGCAGGCGTGCTTCTCGCCCAGAGCCCAGAATCAGCTGCACAATTGCGCGAACGTGTCACCTCTCCTGGCGGAACCACCGCGGCCGGGCTCGCAAGCCTGCGCTCGTCGGGGGTAGGCGAAGCCATTGTTGAGGCTGTTCGCGCAGCCACGGCGCGGAGTCGCGAGATGGGTGCCGAGGCGCAGAAATAGCTCGAAATGGGCAAACGGGCAGAAAAGAGCCTGATCATGTTGAAAAATGGAAAATTTTTCAAAAAAATATGAGTGACGCTTTTCGCTAAAGGGGAACTTGTGCGTAACGTACGTGGAGATCACCGGGTGGCTTGCCACTCGGGAGTCGCGCCCGCAAGGGCCGCGCCTTAGGGGTCGGTGTCATCGGGGGGTTGACACCGACCCCTTCGTTCGTCTTACGAGAGTTTCCAGTTGTTCTCATTTCAGATAGGAAAGAGATGTGATGCCTTACGACCACATTTCACTGCTCACCGATTATGGAACTGCCGATGAATTTGTTGGCGTCATGAAAGCAGTGATTGCCGACCTTGCACCACATGCACGCATTACAGATCTAGCTCATCATGTTCCCGCGTACGACGTGCGCGCAGGTTCATTGATGTTAGCCCGTTGTATTCAATATGTTCCTCGCGGAATTGTTATTGGAGTTGTAGACCCAGGCGTTGGAACGCAACGTAAAGCCATTGCACTAGAAATTGCTGGTGGCGAAGGAATTCTTCTTGGCCCCGACAATGGTTTGTTGGCACCGGCTGCTGGCATGGTGGGCGGAGTTGATCGCGCCGTTGTATTGAATAACGTTGCTCTGCACCTTCCTGCACCTGGAGCAACATTTGCAGGCCGAGATATTTTTGCTCCGGTAGCTGCGCATTTATGTAGTGGAGTTCCATTCGATGAACTCGGCGATGCTGTTGATGCCGATCTCCTCATGCCGGGGCTTGTGACACTTCCACAAATTGGCGACACAGAAATTATCTCCGAGGTCACTTGGGTCGATCATTTTGGTAACTGTCAACTCAATGTGGGTCTTGAAGATGTTGCGACCCTTTTGTCGGGCGGTTCGTTGTTGCTCTCGCTTGTGGTTGATGGCGTTGCTCGTTCGGCAACAATCACCACTGCATTCGGGCTCATTCCTAGCGGAGGAATTGGCCTTGTGATTGATTCTTATGGAATGTTGGCCATTGCAAAAGATCAAGACTCCGCAGCGCGTGACGTGGGTGTAGGTGTTGGCGACCAAGTTATTCTTCGCGCAGGCGAGGCGAGTCAAGTGTCGACTGCAGTGCACATTGGTAAAAAGAGTGCATCAGAATAGCGACATGAGTTCCGCTAGGTTATTGGTGTGAGACCCGCTACTACTTTGGTTGTCGGACTCCTTCTCGGAGTCATTTTGGTTGCAGGGATTGTGCAACTGCTGTTTTTGCGATAAGTAAGCGCAACCGATCTTTGCGGACGGCAACGGCATTTGATGCGACAATAAAACCGCCAAACAAAATAGAAACTCCGATGAGCAGCGTGATGGCAAATGCGCGATCTTTACCTAGTCGACCCGCAATGGTGCCGCTCGCCGACAACACAATTGCACCTAATGCAATGAGTAAGTTGCCAGCTGCAAGTTGTTTGGGGTGAATTGCCGCGCGGCGAGCCGAGGTTGTTGCAGCAGGTACGCGGTGACGCATGATGCGCAGCGCCGACCACACGGCCCCCACAATGATGACAAGCGCGGGAATTGATGAACCGAGTGCAGCGAAGAGTCGTGGGCCAATACCAAATAATTCTTTAGCGGTGGGAAAATTTTCTGGATCAACAGCTTGTTTTGTTGGAACAGTGAACACGACGCCGACGGCAACGCCCGAGAGCAAAACAAGAACGGTGCGAACCGCGTGCCCAATGCGTTGTCCGAACAAGAGATAGATGGTGCCAAGACCAAGCCAGGGAACATTGAGGACGGCACCGGTGAGGAAAAAGACGCGGAAACTTGCGGAACTCCAACCACGACTTTCGGCCCACCACAGTGAACCTGCGCCGAGGGCAAACAAGGCCATGGCGATGGTCCATGCCAAGTCGTGTGCTGCACGGCGGCGTAACCAGCGGTCGTAGGTGAGCAGGCAAAATGCGAGGGAAATGAGGCCAGCGCTAGCGGCGAGGGCACTGTTTTCCATGACGTCAGGTTAGAGGAAAGGAATGGTCGCAAGACTTTGTGAAAACCTGCACGAGCGCCTAGCCTGTAGTCGTGTCGGTTTCCTCGCGTCGCAAAATTCCCGAAGCAGCACTCATCCGCTTGCCGATGTATCTGCGTTTGTTAGGAGAAGTGACTGCCCAAGGGGTGTCCCACATCTCAAGCGACCAACTTGCTGAACTTGCTGCCGTGAACGCCGCAAAGGTCCGTAAAGACCTGTCGTATCTCGGAAGCTACGGAGTGCGCGGGGTGGGTTATGAGGTTGCCTTCCTCGCCTATCAAATTCAGCGTGAATTAGGCGTGAACCACGAATGGCCCATTGTCATTGTGGGCGCAGGCAACTTGGGCCAGGCCCTTGCCAACTACGGAGGCTTTGTCGAGCGGGGTTTTGGCTTGGTGGGTGTTTTCGACACCGACCCCAGCAAAATCGGCACTCAAGTAGGTGGAATAGGTGTACAGCACTTAGATGAACTCTCCGAGGTGGTCCAAACGCGCGGTGTCAGCATTGGGGTGCTCGCCACGCCTGCGTCCACAGCCCAAGAGGCGGTGAACCGCCTCGTACGGGCGGGAGTGGGTTCGATTCTCAATTTCGTGCCCATGGTCTTGTCGGTCCCACGGGGCGTACACATCAGCAAGGTCGATTTGGCCGGAGAATTGCAGATTTTGAGCTATTACGAGCAACAAAAGGTGAATTCTTTAAGTCACATCCAGGCGACGACTACCTCCTCGCGCGCTGTGAGCGCATAGCGTAGGCACTGTATGTCTGTTGTCGTCATTGGAGTGAACCACCGCACGAGCCCTTTGCAGGTGCTCGAAAAGGTAGCGATCAACCCCACCGATATGGCGAAGGCATTGCATTCGTTGTCATCACGTAACAACATTCGTGAAGCAGTTGTGTTGTCAACATGCAACCGCACCGAGGTGTATGCAATTACTGAAAAGTTTCATGCGGCCTATGCCGACATCAGCGACTTTTTCTGCGAACTCGGCGGGCTTGTTCCCGATGAATTGAATAACCACCTCTATAGCCAACACGACGATGCAGCAATTACTCATCTATTTGAAGTTGCGTGCGGGCTCGATTCGGCAGTCATTGGTGAACATGAAATTCTCGGACAAGTGCGCGATGCATGGACCAATGCGCAAAGTGAAGGCGCATCACGTTCTACGTTGAATCTTCTTTTCCGCCATGCTCTTGAAACGGGTAAACGGGCACGAACCGAAACTGCAATTTCCCGTTCCACCACGTCAATATCTTTTGCTGCAGTAGAAATGGCACGCGACCTACTTGGTACTTTGGCCGACAAAAAGGTACTCATCGTTGGCGCAGGCGAAATGGGAGAAGGTGTTGCTACAGCAATTGCCGCAAACCCCGGAACTGAAATCACAGTGGTGAATCGCACTGCTGCGCGTAGTGAAGAACTTGCAAACCGTTTAGGCGCATCAACATTGCCGCTTGAGAATCTCGATACGGCCTTACATCATGCCGATGTGCTTGTTACGTGCACTGGTTCTGGAAACTTCATTCTCGATTATGAAAAAGCTCAAAAAGTGATGAGCGTGCGTTCTGGTAAAAAACTCTTTGTGGTCGACATTGCTGTTCCACGCGATGTGGAAGCCAACGTAGGACACCTCGACAATATTGAATTGCGCAACCTCGATGACCTCCGCGATTGGGCGCGCAAAGGCGTTGAACAGCGCGAAGGCGAAGCAGCAAAGGTGCGCGTCATCATTTCAGAAGAGTTAGAGCGCTACACCATCGACTCAACGGCGCGACAAGCTGCTCCACTCATTGCTGCATTGCATGAGACTGCAGAAGAAATTCGTACGGCCGAACTTGAACGGTATGCAAAGCGACTCGCTTCCCTGACCGATGAGCAACGTGAAGCCGTGGAAGCACTCACCAAGGGAATCACGGCGAAAATGATGCACCAACCTGCCGTGCGGTTAAAAGAAGGCGCTGGAACTCCACAGGGTGAGCGCCTCGCCGATGCCGTGCGCGACCTCTTTCATCTTCACTGATGAATATGAGATACCAGTGACACAAAAGATTCTTCGTATTGCAACTCGGCCAAGCCCGCAGGCACGTACGCAAGCGCAATTTGTTGCCGACTCAATTACTCGTGAGAACCCTGAAGTTGAGTGCAAATTGGTTTTTGTGGAAAGCACGGGCGATCAGCGCGCCGATGTTCCGCTCCACCAGATGGCTGGTCAAGGTATTTTCGTCAAAGAAGTTCAGCGAGCAGTGCTCGATGGGCGGGCCGATATTGCAGTGCATTCAGCAAAAGACCTTCCCACCATCACTGAATACGGTTTAGAAATTGGAGCATGGTGCGCGCGACGCGATGCGCGCGATGCACTCATCGGGAACTCTCTCCAGCAACTGGAGCAAGGAGCAACTATTGCAACAGGGTCGGTGCGCCGGCGTGCGCAGTTGCGAGCACTGCGCCCCGATCTTCAATTTGTTGAACTGCGCGGCAATATTGGCACGCGGTTAGAAAAAGTACCTGATGGTGGCGCAGTGGTGATGGCAGTTGCAGCTCTTGAGGTACTGGGGCTCACAGAGAAAATCACAGAAGTTCTCGACCCAGAGTTTTTCGTACCCATGGTGGGTCAAGGTTGTGTTGCTGTGGAACATCGATTCGGTGATTTAGACACACAAAATATTGTCCAGTCAATAGACCACAAGGCAACGCGCTACGCAGTAGAAATTGAACGTGCTTTTTTGAGTGTTTTGGGCAGTGGGTGTTCATTACCCGTTGGCGCTTACGTGAACAATCAGAACGTTCTCACCACCTTCTTAGCCTCAGATGACACTGCACAAGCTCGCTCAATTTCTATGCAAGCCGAAGTTTCAGATGAAGAAAATGCAACGCTCATTGCTGCTCAACTAGCACGCACTTCACGCGAGCAAATGGGAAGGCGTTAGAAGAGTGGATTCATTGCCGTTAAGTGGTCGGCAAATTGTGGTGACACGTGCTTTAGAACAAGCTGGTCCAATAGTTGAGGTGCTCAGTAACGCGGGTGCCATAGTTGTTTCTTTACCACTTATTGAAATTATTGAACCTCCCGATGGAGGGGCAGCACGCGATGCAGCGCTGGCAAATATTGGTCGCTATGAGTGGCTGGTGGTGAGCTCACCTAATGGCGCACGTCGAGTAGTTGGTGCACTTCAAGAAGCAGTCAAGAACTCCGCGCGCATTCCACACATCGCTGTTCTGGGAAATGGGACCCGAGAAGTAGTTGAAGGAGTTCCGGGAATCAAAGTTAATGTGCAGGCTGAAGTTCCTAGTGGCGAGGGACTCGTGCGTAGCTTTCCCATGCATTCAAATGGATCACAAGAAAAACAGGTGCTTCTTGTGCAGGGTGAAGGTGCAGACCTCACCGTTGTTTCCGGACTCACAGAAAAGGGCTGGGACGTAACACGAGTGAATGCGTATCGCACATCTCATTGCGTTCCGTCATCTGAGATACGAGGAGAAGTAGCGCAAAGTGACGCGGTCGTATTTGCCTCTGGCAGTGCCGTGCGAAGTTGGGTATCGGCTTTAGGAACTGAATTCCGAGGAAAAGTTGTTGTCATCGGGCCCGTGACACAGAAAGTTGCTGCATCACTTGGCCTTGAGGTTCATGCAGTGGCAGAAGTACCTACTCCTGAGGGTATTTGCGCCGCCCTCGTTGTGCTTTTTGCATAACAACCTCCGTAACATTCGGTTGTGGCATTTCCCCTATCGCGCCCCCGTCGACTTCGTACATCTTTCGCTATGAGAGAGCTCGTTGCTGAAACACGTTTGCATGCCAGCAATTTTGTTGCACCACTTTTTGTGAAGGAAGGAATTTCCTCACCTCAACCCATTGCCTCACTTCCCGGGGTAGTGCAGCACTCTTTAGATTCATTAGAACAAGAAGTGCAAGAACTTGCAGAGCTTGGTGTGCGAGGCGTCATTCTTTTCGGAGTACCCGAAAAGAAAGATGATGTTGGTTCTGGCGCATTTGACCCGCAAGGAATTGTGCAAGTTGCCTTGCAGCGTTTAGCAAAAACTGTTGGCAGCGAAGTAGTGCTCATGGCCGACCTGTGCGTCGATGAGTACACCAGCCACGGGCACTGTGGCATCGTCGGAAAAAATGGCGATGTTGACAACGATTTAACACTCGACATTTATGCAAAAATCGCAGTTGCGCAAGCAAGTGCCGGAGCACAAGTTGTTGCGCCGAGCGGGATGATGGACGGGCAAGTAGGTGTCATTCGACAAGCGCTCGATGCTCAGGGGTTTCACGAAGTTTCCATCATGGCGTACTCGGCGAAGTATGCATCGGGCTTATATGGCCCATTTCGCGATGCAGTCGATGTCAGCATTGCTAACGGGGGCAATCGCAAGGGCTACCAGCAAGATTTTCGTAATGCACGGGAATCACTTGTTGAAGTGCAAGCCGACATCGACCAAGGTGCCGACATCGTGATGGTTAAGCCGGCAGTTTCGTATCTCGATGTCATCTCTGCAGTGCGTGCAATGACGCATTTGCCTATTGCGGCATATCACGTAAGCGGTGAATACGCCATGGTGAAAGCTGCCGCCGCTAATGGTTGGATCGATCACGACACCGTGGCGCTCGAACAACTCACTGCCATCCGCCGTGCCGGAGCAGACATTATTCTCACATACTTCACTCGTTGGTTTGCAGAGAACAATGGCTGATATGACAATCACTTCGCCACAGGCCATACCCTATTGCGACGAAACCGCATGTATTGCTGCACAATGCGTACCCACATTATGTGTAGGTAAAGGAGTGCCAAGTAATGAAAAACTATATGCGCGCTCGAGTGAGGTCATTCCCGGAGGAGTGAATAGTTCCATCCGTGCGTTTAAGTCGGTAGGTGGTTCGCCTTACATCGTTGCGCGCGGAAATGGTGCCCACATTTGGGATGTTGAAGGTAAGAAGTACGTCGATCTTGTGCAGAGCTACGGTGCAATTATTCTTGGCCATGCACATCCTGGGGTCACTGCGGCAATTCAACAAGCAGCAACAGATGGCACGTCTTACGGTGCACCTACGCCACGCGAAATGAAACTTGCCGAAACAATTAGTTCTCGAGTGGCTAGTTGCGAGCAAGTACGACTCATGAATAGTGGAACTGAAGCCACAAGTACGGCAGTACGTCTTGCGCGTGGTGCAACTGGCAGAAAAGTCATT
>JAPKZV010000153.1 GCA_026393585.1 Actinomycetota bacterium | reverse complement strand
AGCCACGCAGGTTTTGGTGCGCGCCACCTTCAGTGGATGTTGTGGGACCATCGCTACCGATACCGACATGGCCTTGTCCAAAAAGTTCGTCTTCAATACCCAGCAACTCGTGTCCCTGCACCGAGAAGTGCCGACGACGCGCCAACCCCATCGTTTCACGGCCTGTGGCACGATAAAAAGGTTCGGCGACGGGTGCGCGCCAGTCAACAACAACTGGTTCACGATTCTGATCAGACACCGCTAAGCGCCCAATGTGAAAGCTCTCGAGCGCATCGGGGCTTTCGGCAAATCGATCGATGCGTCCGAAAACTAAAGCGGCATCGCCAAGGTCGAGTGCTGTTAGGCGATTCACCAGTGCTTCATCGAAAACATCGCGTTCGTAGCGGGCCTGAAAGGTTCCGCCACGGCCTGCTTCGCTCAAGTCGCGCAATTTCCAAGCATCGGTCTTACTGAGTTCTAAGCATTCATAGGCATGGTCAATAAACGCCTGTTCTGTTGCGATATCGGGATGCTGTGCGCTCATAAATGACCTGATTTTGGGGTGTTAAGAGCCTACCTGCCCAACTTCACACAATGACATTGACTATGAGACACCATCCCATTGCCCTATTTCGACAAAAAACCTCTTTCTTTTCTGCAATATGCTGGGCACACCTTTGTAGGGGAAGGGCACATTCCTCTATGCGCGCGCCTCTCCTTCTTCTTTCCACATGTGTCTTCACCCTCGGCATAGGTGCTCCTGCACGCGTGCATGGTGCGCCTGCCGATATTGACGTGTCGGGCAACGTGGTGGGCAACACCATTATTGCCGGTGTTACTTTTAACTCCGACAGCAGCACCACAGAATCTCGATGCACGTGGAATACCACTGTCATTTCCGACAATAAATACGAACCCTATTCATTTACTGTTCGTAACGGCATTACCCACCGTTGGTACGTGCGTACCTGTGCACCTGCCATTGCTGGGCAGCCATTCGCTCTCAGTTTCCACTGGATTCCTGTGATCTCTGAATCGACATTGGCAGAACAAGCGTCAGCTCACTCGTGGAGCACCTTGCCTGTTCCCATAGTGAACACCGCACCACCTGCACAGCGAGCACTGGTGAAGTTGCCCATGTGGTGGTGGGTAACAAGTAGTTCTTGGCGCACCGTTTCCACTACTGCATGGATACCGACGCCACGCGGAATTGTGACTGTTACTGTGACCGCCAAACCCAACACACTCTTGGTCAACCCAGGAGATACGCAGGCAACGAACAACGGGAAATTCACTTGTTCTGGTCCGGGCAAAGCATGGCGCGAGAGCGATGGTGACGACGCGAAGAGCAATTGCATGTATACCTACGCACATAGCTCCTCACGCAACACATGGAATGCCAGCGTTGCCATTCGCTGGTCTATTACATTGAAATCAAACCTTGGAAAAAAAGGAACTCTTCCTTCGGTCACCACCACTCGTCGCATACCTGTGGTGGTCGGAGAAATTCAGGCGCTCGTTACTGAGTAGAAGACACCGGGCGCACGGGGCGGTGCCACACAGCCGAGTAGGCAACAACCGAAATACTTGCTCCGTCGTCACGCGACCGCACTGTGGCGTCTCCATCGGCAATGACCGTGTGGTCGTCGAACTCCTCTGCCCCGCCAATGTGTGGCGGCCAGAGCAAAGTTGCTTTTCCATTAGCCGCCACGTTGTCGGCGCTGCGCTTCCCCACCGCAGCCACCAAGGCGTTTCCCTCAGAGACAAAGACCACTGCCCGGAGGTGGGGCTCACCGTTGGGACTCACCGTAATGAGGTACCCAAAGGGTCTGCGGGCCACTGCTTTTGCCAAGTTGGCTGGATCTATCGTCACACTCACGCTCTACAACCTATAGTGGCGCCGTGACTTCCTCTCGCGACCTCATCATTTTGGAACGCCGTTTTGTGAATGCCCTCGCTGCCACCAGCGATGAAGCCATCACCACAGCGGCTCTAGCCCTCGAAGAAAACCTGCAAACAGTGCTGGCTCAAAGCGCAGGCCTGAGCGATGGCGCCTTTGATGACCCCGCCACCTTGGCAAGCGCTATTCGTGAAGGGGCTACTCGCCGTAAATGCGCTGGCGACGTGTGCGTTGTTTTATGCGAACCCTGCACGCAGCACTGTATTGAAGTTCTTGCCGGCGCAGCCGACGACCCTTCACTCGACGATCTCAATGCCATTTTGCCCGAAGCCATCGAAAAGTTTGGCGAGGAAATGGTGAAACTGATGGTGGTGCAGTATTCACTCAGCCTGGCTGGTTTCAAGAAACTCATTCAGTCTGACGAAAAATGGGCGTTGCCCGTATCGCCCTCGGCACTCACTGCCGTGCGCGTTGCCGACGAAGCCGAACAAGCTGCAAAGCGTGCACTGCGCAACGAACGCAAAGAAAAAGAAAAAGCGCAGAAAAAGGCAGCAGCCGAACAACGCGCTGCAGCTAAAAACCGCCGCTAGTTTTCAGCGTGGCGTGAGTATGCGCAGGCATTGGATGCCTTCGAACACTCCCGGAACAACCACAACCGTGTATTGCTGATAGGCATTTGCACATTGCCCAAACGGCATTTTGATGCGCGCACCATCGAGCGCACCTGAAGTTCGCGCAATAGGCCAGTCTCCCTTAATGTCGTCAACCTTGAGTTGAGGAGAAATTTGACTTGGCTTTACTACGCCGCTGTACGTGCCCGTTTCGTCGAGTTGCGACGTGCGCAATTTGAGATTGTCGACAGAGACCTGAAGCGCATCGACTACGGCCTTTGCTGCGTCAACTTCAGAGCGAAGAGTTGACGTTGCTTTCTCGTTTACACCAACACGCTCGGCAAGATTACCAAGTGAGGTTTTTGCTGTGGCAAGGTCGGCGTCGAGAGTTTTTACTAACCCCGTCACTTCACTGAGGGTTGCCGCTGTTGCATCGTCATTTTCTGCAAGTGTGACAACAAGATCTTCTAGTGCAGAAATACGTGTATCAATTTCTGGATCAATTGGCGACACTTCTCCATCGGGCGAATCGCCGTTGGTTGGTTCATCAGCAACAGAATCGGAAGTTTCATCGGTTGACGGAGAACTGGTGTACTGCCAACAGACGTTTCAGGCGGTGAAGTGACACCTATTGCATCGGTGAGTGCACTAAAGGCGTTGACCTG
>JAPKZV010000103.1 GCA_026393585.1 Actinomycetota bacterium | reverse complement strand
TATTCATCCATTTTTTCAATCATCGACTCTGCGCGCTTGTAACGCTCAGCCTGGCCTTGTGGAAGCAGGTTGAGGTGTGCAATTTTCGCTGAAGTGAACAAGTTTGCTGCACCGTTGGGGCACGCGGCTACACAGGCTCCGCAGCCAATGCACGCAGCTGAGTCCATTGCGGAGTCGGCTACAGGCTTTGGAATGGGAATGAGGTTTGCATCGGGAGCGCCACCGGTGACGGAAGTGATAAAGCCACCCGACTCAATGATGCGGTCGAACGCAGAACGGTCGACCATGAGGTCTTTAATGATGGGGAATGCTGCTGCGCGCCATGGCTCAATAACAATTTCCGCACCGCTCGAGAACTTGCGCATATGTAACTGGCATGTGGCGGTGCTGCGCTCTGGGCCGTGTGCTTGACCATTGATCATGAGTGAACATGTGCCACAAATGCCTTCACGGCAGTCGTGGTCAAAAACAATGGCTTCTTTGCCATCGGTAATGAGTTGCTCATTTAAGTAGTCGAGCATTTCGAGAAACGATGCTTCGTCACTGATTTCGTCAACTTTGTATGTTTCGAAATGACCTGAGTCTTTCGGACCATTTTGACGCCAAATTTTAAGGATGATGTCCTTGAGATGATTACTCACTTGTAGCTCCGTGTTGCGAGGTGGACATTTTCAAATTCGAGTTCTTCAACGTTACGTTTTGCGGTCATTGGATCGCCCGACCATTCCCAGGCAGCTACGTGACAGAACTTGTCGTCGTCACGCAATGCTTCACCTTCTTCTGTTTGGTATTCCGAACGGAAGTGACCGCCACAACTTTCTTGGCGCTCAAGTGCATCGCGGCACATCAACATTCCGAGTTGGAAGAAGTCGTCGACACGACCGGCTTTTTCTAGTGTCTGGTTGAGGCTTTCGCCACTGCCTGTAACGCGAAGATCTTTCTTGAACTCGTCGTACAACGCAGGAAGTTCCGAGAGGGCTTTTTCCAAACCTTGCTCTGTGCGCTCCATGCCGCAGTAGTCCCAAATGATTTTTCCTACTTCACGATGGAACCAATCGGGTGACCGTGTTCCGCCGATATTGAGGTAACCGTTGAATCGTTCGCGTGCTGCAAGTTCAGCAGCCTTGAACTCAGGGTGATCAACACTAGGGATTGCCTTGTTCAACATTGGAGCCAAATAGTTGCCAATGGTGTACGGCAACACAAAGTAACCGTCAGAGAGTCCTTGCATGAGAGCAGAAGCTCCGAGTCGGTTTGCGCCGTGGTCGGAGAAGTTCGCTTCGCCCGCTGCATACAAGCCAGGGATGCTGGTCATGAGTTCGTAGTCGACCCACAAGCCACCCATGGTGTAGTGCGAGGCGGGATAGATGCGCATTGGCATGTCGTACGGATTCTCGCAGGCAATGCGCTCGTACATTTCAAAAAGGTTGCCGTAGCGCTCTTGAACAACATCTTTTCCTAAGCGCGCAATTGCATCGGCGAAGTCGAGATACACGCCATTTTTCAGCGGACCAACACCTTGACCTTTATCGACCAAACGTTTTGCAGCACGTGAAGAAATATCTCGCGGTGCCAAGTTTCCAAACGATGGGTAGAGGCGCTCGAGGTAATAGTCGCGATCTTCTTCTGGAATATCGGCAACTATGCGACTCTCATCAGGATTCTTTGGCACCCAGACGCGACCATCGTTACGCAGTGACTCTGACATGAGTGTGAGCTTCGACTGGAACTCATCGCTTTGGGGAATACATGTTGGGTGAATTTGCGTGTAGCAAGGGTTCGCAAAATATGCACCCTTACGATGTGCGCGCCAGGCAGCGGTGACGTTGCACGACATTGCATTTGTTGACAAGAAGAATGCATTTCCGTATCCACCAGTTGCCATGACCACAGCGTGTGCAGCATGCGAAGTGACTTCGCCCGTCATCAGGTCGCGTACAACAATTCCTGCTGCACGACCTTCAACGGTGACCACATCAACTAATTCTGTGCGGTTAAACAAACGCACGCCGCCCAAACCGATTTGACGAGCAAGTTGCTGATACGCACCCAACAACAATTGCTGACCAGTCTGGCCGCGAGCATAGAAAGTTCTACTTACTTGTGCGCCACCAAAGGAACGGTTATCGAGGAGTCCACCGTATTCACGGGCAAAGGGCACACCTTGGGCCACCATCTGGTCGATGATGTTGACAGACACTTCTGCCAAACGATGCACGTTTGCTTCGCGCGAACGGAAGTCACCACCCTTGATGGTGTCGTAAAACAAACGGTGCACGCTGTCGCCGTCGCCCTGGTAATTCTTCGCGGCGTTAATGCCACCTTGTGCGGCAATGGAGTGCGCACGACGAGGTGAGTCGTGAAAAGTAAACGCGTCTACTTGGTAACCAAGTTCTGCAAGTGTCGCAGCAGCAGAGGCTCCAGCAAGACCAGTTCCCACCACAATTACTTTGAATTTGCGCTTGTTGTTGGGGTTCACCAACTTCACATCTTCTTTGTAGGTGGCCCACTTATCGCCCAATGGGCCAGCAGGGATTTTTGAGTTCAATTGTGTGCTCATGATTTTTCCTTATGTCCTGCTCTCTCAGCCGCCCACGATGCCGGCAAGCACCGCGACGGGGAATGAAACATTTCCTACAACAACGATCGTTGCAACTCCTGCTGCAATGGAACGTCGCCATTCATTGAAGCGTGGGCTGTTCCAGCCCATCGATTGAAAAAGGCTCCACACGCCGTGGAAGAGGTGGATACCCAACATGATGTTGGCCAAAATATAAAACAACGCAACTGGCCAACGCTCAAAACTGCGCACCACATTGTCGTAGACATTGGCTCGAATAAATTCTCCGTCGGCTCCGACGGTATTGACGACACCAAAGGTGAGATCGAGTAAGTGCCAAATAACAAACAGCAAAACAGTGACACCGGTGTAGCGCATTGAACGACTTGCAAAACTTGCCACTTGATAGTCGCGCTCACTTTGGTACTTCACTGGGCGCGCCTTGTGATTCAACTGCGTCAGTGAGTACGCAGCATGGATATGCAACACCACCATGGTGAGAAGTCCGCCACGCAATAGCCACAACACCACACCCTTAGGAGCGATGGGATACAGCAATTCCTTCAGGAACTCTGCGTAATGGTCGAGATCTGACTGACCGAAATACATCTTCAGGTTTCCGATCATGTGGAACACCACAAAACCAATGAGTCCAATTCCGGTGATTGCCATCACGTACTTTTTGCCTACAGCGGTGCTGTAGAGATCGAGCAAAAACGGACGACGCTTCTTTTTCGCTACAGCGGTGCCCGTGACGGGTCCACGCTGTGATTCGAGTACTTGTGCCATCGAAGGATGCCTTTCAAAAAAACTCGCTCGGAGAGCCGAGAAGAGCTAGTGCGTTGAAAACGGTACTCCCCACGGCCCACACAAGTGAACTTCTTCAAAAAGGTCGACAAAATTCACTGGGATGTGGTTACCGAGTGGTAACCACTATGGGCCGTTTTGTGACCATATTCGCCCTGAGGTCGGAGAGTTACCTACACTCTCAAGGTCGGAATCAAACCCTGGGGAAGGTTCGCCTTACCCCTCCATATGAAAGGTCACCACACGTGACAGGACTTCTCGCATCTGAAGGCGGTTGGCAAGATTTCACACTGCAAGGCGGAGAGTGGCTCATATTGCTTCTTTCTGCATTGTCAGCGTTGCTTGCCATTGCCGTTGGTTTTTACCTTATGAAATCGGTTCTCGCCGAAGATGAAGGTACGCCAAAAATGAAAGAAATCGCTTTGGCGATTCAAGAAGGCGCATGGGCATACCTCAAGCGTCAGTTTCGTACCATCGCAATCATTCTTGTTCCAGTTGCCATCGTGGTGTTTCTCACCTCAGTGTCAATTGAGAACGGAGAAGGTGTTGAAAAACTGAGCTACATCGCTTCAGGTACTTTCCGCACTATCTCGTTCATCCTCGGATGTTTTGCATCTGGTCTCACTGGCTATATCGGTATGACCTTGGCAACTCGCGGCAACGTGCGAACAGCAGCTGCTGCATTAACCGGCTCCATGCCAAAAGCACTGCAAATTGCATTCCGCACTGGTGGTATTGCAGGAATGTTCACCGTTGGTCTTGGACTTCTCGGTGCAACACTCATCATTGCAGTGTTCCAAAACACTTCATCAGCAATGCTCATCGGTTTTGGTTTTGGTGGTTCACTCCTTGCGCTCTTCTTGCGCGTAGGTGGCGGAATCTTTACCAAGGCTGCCGACGTTGGTGCAGACCTTGTGGGCAAAGTTGAAGCTGGAATTCCAGAAGACGACCCACGTAACCCAGCAACTATTGCCGACAACGTTGGAGACAACGTAGGCGACTGTGCTGGTATGGCTGCCGACTTGTTCGAAAGCTACGAAGTAACACTTGTTGCATCTATCATCTTGGGTGTTGCAGCGTTTAAGTCTGTTGACATGAACCCAGCTCTTGGCTTGGTGTTCCCACTCGCCGCACGCGCCATTGGTGTTATTGCATCAATTGCTGGCATCTTTGCTGTGAAGGCAAAAGAAGGCGAAACCAATGCATTGAAGCCCATCAACCGTGGCTTCTTAACTGCTGGCATCATCACCGTTATTGGAACACTCCTACTTGCACTTGGCTATGTAGGTAACGACTCCACAGTGATGTCGAATGTTGGCTGGCGCGTGTTTGGTGCAGTTCTCATCGGACTCGTACTTGCTCAAGGCGTAAGTCGCCTCACCGAGTACTACACAGGCACCGAATATGGTCCAGTAAAAGAAATTGCTGAAGCAACAGAAACCGGCCCCGCAACAGTTGTTCTTGCAGGAACTGCTTCGGGTCTTGAGTCTTCGGTGTATGCAGTAGTAGCAATTGCGCTTGCACTTGCTGGCACATTGATGCTTGGTGGCGGCAACTTGCAGTTCTCGCTTTACCTTGTTGCTTTGTGTGGCATGGGAATGCTCGCCACCACTGGCGTCATCGTTTCGGAAGATACTTTCGGTCCCGTTTCTGACAATGCCGCAGGTATTGCTGAAATGAGCGGCGAGTTCCATGGTGAACCAGAACGCATCATGGTGAGCCTCGATGCTGTTGGAAACACAACAAAAGCCGTTACAAAGGGTTTTGCGATTGGTTCTGCAGTGATTGCAGCTGTGGCACTCTTTGCGTCGTACATTGAAACAATTGCTGGTGAACTTGGACTTCGTTACAGCGAAGGAAACCTTGCGCTCTACGGCAAGACCTCCGATTTCATCGGCAAGCGTCTTGAAGGTAGCGACGTGTTCAAAGCTATTGAAACGCAAATCAACGTTGCCGACGTGAAGACTTTCATTGGTCTCCTCATCGGTGGCTCGGTTGCATTCCTCTTCTCTGCACTTGCCATTCGCGCAGTTGGCCGTACCGCAGGTGTGGTTGTACAAGAAGTACGTAACCAGTTTGCAGACGGTGGCATCATGGCCGGTACTAAGAAGCCTGACTACGGCCCAGTTATTGACATTTGTACAGCAGCATCTTTGCGCGAGCTCACCACTCCTGCACTTCTTGCAGTTCTCACACCAGTAATTATTGGATTCGGTATCAACTACTCCGCTCTTGGTGCATTCCTTGCAGCAGTAATTGTGACCGGCCAACTCATGGCGAACTACCTCAGCAATGCTGGTGGTGCATGGGACAATGCCAAGAAGTACATCGAAGACGGACACCATGGCGGCAAGGGCAGCGATGCTCACAAAGCAGCCGTTATTGGCGACACCGTTGGTGACCCATTCAAAGACACAGCTGGTCCTGCATTGAACCCGCTCATCAAAGTAATGAACTTGGTATCACTCCTCGTTTTGCCAGCTGTTATCAGCTTGCGCGATAACGATGGTGCACGGTTCGCCATTGCAGGTGCTGCACTTGTGGTCTTGATTGGTGCACTTGCCTTCTCAAGCCGCAAAGCACCAGTGCTTGCTAGCTCATCTGTAGCTAAGTAATTCCGAACTACGCAACACCATGCTCGCCCTCTTCAACATTCACAACTGGTTGGAGAGCGGCGGGCTGGTATTGCTCGGAGACCAAGTCAGAGGCGCATGAGCACTGTTCGCTACCTCAGCCTCGACTGGATTGAAGCAATCGGCACACGTGCCGCAGAAAATGCACAGTTGCAAGCCCTAGGTTCGACTTTGGAAATTGGCATCACTCAAATGGTGAGCGATGGCCCCGAAGACACCGTCTTGTATCACCTTCAAGTAAAAGACAATGCCGTCACGTTTGGTGCAGGTCCAGCCGACCCAGAACACGTGCGCCTTGAACAAGAATGGGAAACCGCCGTAGCAGTAGCTACAGGCGAAATGGCAGCAGAAGATGCATTCATCACCGGAGCAATACGCATTGGTGGCGATGCGCAAATGCTTTTGCAGAGCCAAGAAATTTTTGCTGCACTCGACCCCATCTTCGATGAAGTAGCGCAGATCACCGTTTACAAATAATTGCCCGACTTCAACGCAAGATACGTCGCCTCGGCATTATTTTCTTCCACTTGAACAGCATCATCTGCGAGCGGGTTCACCCAGACAGCCACAATGAGTGCGAGTTCACGTAAGTCACTTGCGCCAAAAACTCCGTTGTCGCGAGCTCTTTGCACTCCACGCGGATGGTTTGGCGCAGCAACTGCCACAAAGCGCGTATGCCCAATACTTGGCGTTGCTAGCCCCGTTGCCCATGCGGTTCCTACTGCACCTTCCCTATTACCCAGCACGGTATTGATATGTGCTGCGTTGACGCCCTCTCCAACGAATGATTCTCCGTATTCAGATTTCATTTGGGCAACCTTCCATAACGCGAGAGCTTCAATTCATCAGATGAGTCGGTGCCACTCATAGTGTCGTACGCCAACAACGCGACGATGCGCAACGTTTCGCCTTCAATTGGAGTCACCTTGTGCAAAGAGGTACGGCCGTTAAAAATCATCAAAGACCCAGCGTGCATTGGCTCGACACGAATTCGGTGACGCGCATTGCCCGACAAGACACTGTGCACATCGTCATAGTTTTCATCGGTTGCCGTGCGCAGTTTTTGAGCATTTTCAAACTCGCCACCGGCCTGCGAAGGCTGCAATGCAAGTGACACCACAAAGTCGGTCATGTCGAAATGCCAGCCCAATTGGTCGCCCTCACCCATGACAGCAAGGTTCAATGCACCAAAAGGGTCTGCGTATCTATAGAGCTTTTCTTGTCCAAGAACGCCAGCCACAAAAGTCATGAGCTCATCGGACTCATAAAGTTTGCGTACCGCGTGATGTGCGGGAATGTGGTCGTAAGCAATTACTTCCACAGCAGACGACTGCACAGTACGGCGGGGGTGCCCCTCAGGAAAAGATTCATCGGGGCTAGTCAAATACGCAGTTTTATGTGACTCCGAACGGTGTGCAAGAGCCACAAGTTCTTCGGTTTCCGCAACCATTCGCTGCACAACTTCGTGCGGGATGAACTCTGGCAACACCACTACCCCGTCACGCTGGAATACCTCGCGTAAGTGAGCATTGGCCTGAAAATCAGAAAGCGGCCACTCGTTCGTATTCACGAGGGCCGCTACTGACATTTTAAATATTTTCGTTGGTGTTAGATCAGACCAAGTTCACGCACTGCATCGCGTTCTTCAACAAGTTCTGCAACCGATGCATCAATTTTTCCACGGCTGTACGCATCGATATCAAGACCTTGAACAATCTTGTATTCACCGTTTTTGCATACACATGGGAAAGATGAAATGAGTCCTTCAGGCACTCCGTATGAACCATCGGAGGGGACTGCCATTGAAACCCAATCGCCTTCGGGTGTATCGGTTGCCCATGAACGAATGTGATCGATTGCAGCGTTTGCTGCTGAGGCTGCCGACGACAAACCGCGAGCCTTAATGATGGCGGCACCACGCTTAGCAACAGTGGGGATGAAAGTTTCATCGAGCCATTGCTGATCGTTTACCGCTGCAGCTGCATTTTTGCCATCAACTTCGCAATGGAAAAGATCGGGGTACTGCGTTGTGGAATGGTTGCCCCAAATAGTCATCTTCTTAATAGACGACACTGGCTTATTGAGCTTTGTTGCCAACTGTGAAATGGCACGGTTGTGGTCGAGGCGGGTCATTGCTGTGAACTGACCAGGGTTCATTCCCTTTGCGTTGTTCATTGCGATAAGAGCATTGGTGTTTGCTGGGTTGCCCACCACAAGTACCTTGATGTTCTTTTTTGCATTCGCAGCAATTGCTTGACCTTGTGGTTTGAAGATGCCACCGTTTGCCGACAACAAGTCGGCACGCTCCATGCCATCTTTGCGCGGCATTGCACCTACAAGAAGTGCCACATCGGCATCACCAAATGCAACGTCGCCAGAATCGGTGCACACCACTTGCGAAAGAAGTGGGAATGCGCAATCTTCAAGTTCCATCTTGACGCCCTCAAGGGCTCCAAGTGCGGGAGTGACTTCAAGCAACTGCAAAATGATGGGAGTGTTTGGACCCAACATTGCTCCAGATGCGATACGGAATAAAAGGCTGTAGCCGATTTGGCCTGCTGCGCCGGTAACGGCGACTCGTACGGGGGTTGTCATAGACCCCCATCGTAGGTCGCATGTCCCCGCCTCCCAAGCCGGAGCGATACGACCTATTTCACGGAGGTGGTGGTTGCCCGAACGGTGGTGCTTGAGGTCGAAGTTGAGGTGCTCGCTACCGTCGAACTCGTTGTAGTGCCGGCCAGAGTTGGTGCCGATAAGACTGCGTCTTCAAATTGGGGCCCAGGGCGCCCCAAAGCCTCCATAATGAGCGCGGTGTACTTACGCTGACCCAAGGGGCGCAGGTGCGTGAGGTCGTCATAGAGCCATTTAGGGTGCTCTGTGGCGTACTTCTTCCAGTCGATGATCTGGACGTTGGGGTAACGCTCTGGGAGTGCTCGAATGAGGCGGTTATTCGACTCTTCCCAGTTCTTTCCGGGTACCGAGTTGGTGAGCACCAGCACCAGGGGAACATCGGCCAACACGCTCACAATGCTGTCGATGGTTTCTTGCGAAGTACCGCTATTAGTGCCCAAGTGAATGACCACTGCACTGCCCAGAGCATTGATGGACTTCACGTAGTTCACAATTGGCAAGGCAGCTTTAAATGGGCGGCTCTTTTGAGCATCGACCGTCACCCCATATTTTGTCATTTCAGGCGCGGCACCCAACATGACTGAGTCGCCAATTGCCAAGATATCGATCCGCTCAGCCGGCACTGTTGTTGGTGCAACTGTTGAGGTTGTTACTTGACCAGCAACAGAACTTGTGGGAATTGTTGACGGCACAGTGGTGGGCATGAGGTTGGTAATAAATCCATCAGCATCGACCAAGCTTTGGCTAATTGCATCGAGTTCAACTTTTGCCGTCGACAAATTTGCAACGGCGAAAACTGGAGCAAGACTCAGCGCCACCGAAATACCCACCATTTTGCGTCGGTGCAACTTCCGCTCCGCAGTAGGCGCACCACGCCACGTGCGCAACCAAACACCCAACTTCCCTTTTCTGATAGGAGTTTCAATAAATCGATACGACGCTTCGGTGACGAGCAACGTACATGCCATGAGGAATGCAAAGCGTCCCCAGCTCAGCGCGTTGCCGGCAATATTCCGAGAAATTTGAAAGATCGGCCAGTGGTAGAGATACAAACCGTACGAACGCACGCCCACCCATACAAAAACCTTGTTGCCTAAAACAACTCGTCCGAGCACAGCCGAAGGATGCGTTACTGCAGCAATCACTGCAACCGTTGCCAGCCCCACCAGGAAGAAGCCACCGCGATACAAAAGGTCATAGCCATGGCTTCCCGTTTCTGCTCCGGTGACCACATTGGTGAAGCGCCACGCCATGAACGCAAGTGACAACAACCCAAGAACCCCAACGACATCTACCAAGAATGACCGTTGAGCAATGCGTGCCTGAGCGATGTACCACGGACGCCACCACACGCCGAGTGCTGCACCGAGAAACAGTCCACTAGCTCGTGTGATGGTAGAGAGATACACAAAATCGATACGTGCTACTTCGCGACCAAGAAATGAGAAGTACTGATTTGCTGTATCGGTCGGGTTGGAAATTGGCCCCGTGCGATACATCACTGCAGTCAAGACTGCAATTCCCACTGCAGAAAGAAAAAAACATAAACCAATAACTGGCAAACGGCGTCGCGACAATTTCAACAGCGCAAACATCAGAAGTGGCCAGATCAGATAAAACTGTTCTTCCACTGCAAGTGACCACAAGTGGCGTAGCGGTGCAAAAGCGAAAGCACTGAAATACGAACTACCTGTATGGATTTGGAACCAGTTTGAAATATAGAAAAAACCTGCAAGCACGTCACCGCGCAATGTGCCTAATTCACTGCGCTTGAAAAACGAGACATAAACAGTGATACCTACAAGCAGTGTCCATAGCGCCGGCAAAAGGCGACGTGCACGTCGTATCCAAAATTCACGCAAGTTCACGGTGCCCGTGCGCTGTGACTCGGCGACCAAAAGAAGAGTGATGAGATATCCGCTGATGACGAAAAATACTTCAACGCCTAAAAATCCACCCTCTAGCCACGAGTGGTTTGCGTGATAGAAAATCACGGCAACGACAGCTAGTGCGCGCAGGCCATCGAGACCAGGTAAATAGGGCACTACTGCTGGTACGCGCAATCCGCCCGAGGAATCAGGTGGCAGATGAGACAACCGGAAGCCCCAAGTTTGCATAGATCTCACGCGTAGCGCTTGACCGATTCAACGTATAAAAATGCAACCCTGGCGCACCAGCATCGAGCAATTGCGCGCACAACTCAGTTGCTGCTTCTACGCCAATGCGTCGCACATCTTCTGGGTCATCTACTTTGGCGAGTCGTTCCGCTAAATCTTGCGGGAACGCTGCCCCCGACATTTCAGCCATGCGCTGCACTTGACTTTTGTTCGTTACTGGCATGATGCCCGGAATGATTGGCTTGTTGATTCCGAGTGCAGCAAGTTCTTCAACGAGACGCACATAATGTTCTGCGTCAAAGAAGAACTGAGTAATGGCAAAATCGGCCAGACGCAGTTTTTGAGCAAGAAATTCACGGTCTTCAGTGCGTGATGAACTGCGCGGATGCACCTCTGGGTGTGCGGCAACACCAATGCTGAATTTCCCTGCAGCTTGCAACTCATGCACAAGGTCGGAGGCGAAGCGATAGTCACTTGGGCGAACATCGGCAGGGTCTGTTGGCGGGTCTCCCCCCAGAGCCAAAATGTTTTCCACTCCGGCATCAACATAAGCCTGAAGGATTTCTTCGATATCGCCGCGTGTGTGACCCACACAAGTGAGATGCGCCATCGGGGAAATTGTTGTTTCGCGACGCATCCATGTAACAAGATCGCGAGTACGTTCGCGAGTGCTGCCACCAGCGCCGTAGGTAACCGACACAAAACTGGGATGCAAGGTTTCCAATTCTGCAATTGTTCGACCTAAAGACAATTGGGCAGCATCGGTCTTTGGCGGAAAGAACTCAAAGGAAAAAGTACGCCCACGAGCGAGAAGTTCCGTAATGCGGGCCATGTGAATAGTTTAGTGACGGAAGTGGCGTGTGCCAGTGAAGATGAGCACAATGCGATGTTCATTTGCTGCAGCAATGACTTCCTCGTCACGCATACTACCCCCTGGCTCAACAACGACATGCACCCCAGCGGTTGCCAACATGTCGAGCCCATCACGGAAGGGGAAAAATGCGTCGCTCGCTGCTACCCCACCAATGGCCCGGGTCCCTGCACGTTCACATGCCAACCGAGCTGCGTCGAGACGGTTTTGCTGACCACCACCGATGCCCACTGCCTCATTGTTTTGTGTCACCACAATGGCATTCGAGCTCACCGCCGCACATACCTTCCACGCAAAGCCGGCCTGCTGTAGCTGCTCTGGTGTTGGCTGAGCGCTACTTGCCACAGTCCATGTTGCAGGGTCATCATTCACGGCATCGGGGCTTTGCACCAGCACTCCACCGCTCACACTGCGCAACTCATACTCAGGAAGCTCAGGAGCACCAGCACGCACGATGCGGAGATTTTTCTTACTTTGCAAAATGTGCAGCGCCGACTCAGAATATGCCGGAGCAACAACAACCTCAGTAAACACGTTGCAGATTTCTTGAGCAGTTGCTTCGTCAACCTCACGATTGAGAGCAATGATTCCACCGAATGCGCTCACTGGGTCACACGCATGAGCGCGTTGATATGCATTGAGTAGCGACAAACCAGTTGCAACACCACACGGGTTGGCATGTTTTACAACAACCGCTGCGGCTTCAGAAAATTGGTGCACCAGTTTCCAAGCGGCGTCGGCGTCGAAAACATTGAGGTACGACATCTCTTTGCCGCCGAGTTGTTGTGCAGTGTTCCACCAACTGTGGCTTCCCTCAAGACGGTACAAAGTACCTGTTTGATGAGGGTTCTCTCCGTAGCGCAAATCTGAAACATGCTCTAACTGCAAGGACAACGCAGACTTCTCGTTTCCACTCATCCATTGCTCAATTGCTGCGTCGTAATTGCGCGTCATTGCAAATGCGCGTGCCGAGAGCTGGCGACGTGTTTCCAAACTCAATGCACCATTTGCCGAGATTTCAGCAAGCACCGGTGTGTATTGAGATGGTTCCACCACTACACCTACGCGCGCAAAGTTTTTGGCAGCTGCACGAATCATTGCTGGGCCACCAACGTCGATGAGATCAACACTGGGGTTATCGGCAAACGGATATAGGTTCACCACCACTAAGTCAATTGCTTCAATGCCATACTCGGCCATGTCGGCTACATGATGTGACAACGCAGTGTCGGCAAGTATTCCGCCGTGCACTTTGGGGTGCAGTGTGACCACACGATGATCGAGAATTGCGGGAACACCAGTGAGGTCGGCAACATCGGTCACGCTGATGCCTGCAGCAACAAGCGCCTTGGCAGTACCACCGCTCGAGATGATGCTCCATCCAGATGCAACAAGGCCCCGCGCTAACTCTTCAATGCCTGTTTTGTTATAGACACTGAGAAGGGCGCGGGGCACTGTTCAAACTTTCTGAATTACTTCGGTGACTTACTTTAAGCCCTTGACAATTTCTGCCATGAGCGAGCCAGCTTCGGTTGGGTTCAAACCAATTTGTACGCCTGCTTCGCGCAATGCGTCCATCTTGCCTTGTGCCGTTCCTTTGCCGCCAGAAACAATTGCTCCGGCGTGGCCCATTTTCTTGCCTGCTGGGGCAGTAACACCTGCGATGTATGCGCTCATTGGCTTTGTGACATTGGCTTTAATGAACTCTGCAGCTTCTTCTTCCGCAGAACCACCAATTTCACCGATCATGATGATTGCGTGTGTCTCTGGGTCGTTTTGGAACTCAGCAAGACAATCAACAAATGAAGTTCCCGGTACTGGGTCGCCACCAATTCCTACACAGGTGCTGACGCCAATTCCTTGCTGCTTCAATTCATAGAGTGCCTGATACGTGAGGGTTCCTGAACGCGAAACGATGCCGACGTTTGGACCTTTTGCTGAAGGCAACTCTGCAATTTCACCAGCAGTAATACCGATGTTGCATTTCCCTGGGCTAATGATTCCTGGGCAGTTCGGGCCCAGTAGTCGCACTTTTGGATAATCACGAACAAGTGTGTTGAACACCTTTGCTTCATCTTGAGCTGGAATGCCTTCGGTAATGCAGACGATGAAAGTGATTCCGGCTTTTGCTGCTTCCAAAATGGCGGCAGCTGCAGCCTTTGGTGGAACTGCAATAAATGAAGCGTCTGCACCCGTTGCTTTTACTGCGTCGGCAACTGAGTCGAAAACAGGAATGCCTTCAACGTCTTGCCCACCCTTACCTGGCGTAACGCCACCAACAACATTGGTTCCGTAGGCACGGTTGCGCAAACCGTGAAACTTGCCTTGACCTCCGGTGAGTCCTTGGACAATCACCTTGGTGTTCTCGTTTACAAAAATGGCCATGGTGTTTTCTACTTTCCGTTCGCAAGTGCTACTGCAGCACGGGCTGCTTCAAGCATTGTTGGCTTACTCAATAATTTGGATTCAGGAATTCCAGCTGATGCCAGAATTTCTCGTCCTTCTTCGGCGTTGGTGCCATCGAGTCGAATAACAATTGGCGCGCGCAAGTCGACACGCTTCATTGCTTCAACAATTCCCTTGGCAACTTCTTCGCCTCGTGTAATTCCACCAAAGATGTTGATGAAAATGCTCTTCACTTCTTTGTCGAAGTTGATTACTTCAAGTGCTGCTGCCATTTGGTCGGCATTTGCACCGCCACCAATGTCGAGGAAGTTTGCTGCAGTGCCGCCTACTTGGTTCACCACATCGAGCGTGCTCATAGCCAAACCAGCACCGTTGGCAATGATGCCAACAGTTCCTGAAAGACCAATGTATTGCAAGCCCTTTTCGCGAGCGAGTTGCTCACGATCGTCGAGTTCTTCAGTTGCACTGTATTCAGCCCATTCTGGGTGACGATATTCAGCATTTCCGTCGAGGCTTACTTTTGCGTCGAGCGCATGTACTTCACCGGTTGGCTTCAAAATGAGTGGGTTAATTTCGGCCAGGTCACAGTCGCCTGCAGTGAAGCAGTCGTACAACTGAACCAAAATCTTTGCCACGCCATCGAGTGCCTTCGCAGGGATTTTCGCATCGACTGCTGCTTGGCGAGCAACTTTTTCACTCAGACCATCGACAGGGTTGATATGCAACTTCACAATTGCATCGGGGTCTTTTTCAGCTACTTCTTCAATTTCCACGCCGCCTTGAGCAGACAACATCAAGAGATGCTTCTTCGCTGCACGATCAAGTGTGAATGATGCGTAATACTCTTCGTCAATATCGGACGCATGTTCTACCCAGATGCGCTTGACGACGTGGCCTTTAATATCCATTCCCAGAATATTTCCAGCATGCAAACGCACTTCGTCGGCGTTGTTGGCCAACTTAATACCACCAGCTTTTCCACGACCGCCTACCTGTACTTGAGCTTTCACTACAACTGGGTACTGCGATGCGTCGGCAACTTTCACTGCTTCATCAACAGTGACTGCTACGCCACCCGCTGATACAGGAATACCGAACTTGGCAAAATACTGTTTGCCTTGATATTCAAAGAGGTCCACTCTTGCTCCTTATTAATAATTGAGATCTTGATTGTAAAAATATCGTGTAACTACTTCAGAAAATTATTGAGCCGCGTCGAGCGTTTCTTCAAGCCAAGCACAAATAGCTTTCAACGACGAGCCTGGTCCGAACACTTGTCCAACACCTTGCTCTTTCAACGTTCTTGCATCGGCATCGGGAATGACTCCACCACCAAAGATGAGAATGTCTCCAAGGTCGCGAGCACGGAGTTCTTCCATGACGCGAGGGAACAGCGTGAGATGAGCACCCGACAACAGCGAGAGTCCGACTGCATCGACATCTTCTTGCAGAGCAGTCTCTGCAATTTGCTCGGGGGTTTGGTGTAAACCCGTATAAATGACTTCGAATCCATGATCTCGAAGGGCACGCGTAATGGTTTTTGCACCACGGTCGTGACCGTCAAGCCCTGGTTTAGCTACGACAACTCGGTAAGGCCTCTTCACAAGAAAGAAACCCTACGCCGTTGTGGCATCTTCCTTCTAACCCGCCACACTATGGGGGTGGCATCTACTCGACTCAAGTCCCCCCTCGCTAGAGCTTTTGCCCCTGTTGGGGCTGGAATTGTCTTTTTTGCACTGCTGTTTTTGGCCTTATGGGGCGCAGCTTCCCTCATTTCGCGGAATCCTGAGAGCATCACCAACTTGGGTGCCCAAACCTTTCGCGTGGGCTCCGTGAGCCAAGTTGCGAAAACTGTCACAGAGTCTGGCCCCGTTCTCTACCCCGACTTGCGTGACCCCGACGGCAAGCGCAGCATCGTGCTCGACCACCAAGGCACCGACCCTGCCAAAGGCTGGCGGGTGTTCTACGCCTACCCAGCAGATCGCGACGAAACGTGTCTTGCCGAGCAAGTGAAAGAGACACGCACCTTTACCGATTGTTCAGGTCGCAATATATCGATGGAAGATTTGGCAAAGCCAACCGATGTTCGGCCTCTCGTCGAGAACCGCACCACTTTGTATATCGATTTGCGCGTTACGAAGTAGCAAGCGCCGACACTAAACGGTCGGCAAAAATTTCTGTGTGCTCGCCCAATTTGCCACGATGAAGCGCAAGGCCACCCACTACTTCTGCGCCACGTGATTCCAAAATGCGTGTCATGGTGTCGAGAGTTTTCGCAGGGTTCAATGCAAAGGTGCAAAATGCAGCCACTTTTTTGTCGCGCATTGCAGGAAGTTTTGCTAGTGCACCTGCACCCCATGGTGCTTGCCCAACAACAAAAAGTCCGTGAACCCAAGTGCCCACCAACACGATGTCGGCATTTTGGATTGAGGCATGATCTGGTTTACGCACTGGCGATAAACCCGTGATGCTCCAGCCTGACTGTTGCAAATTGGCGCCGATCATTTCAGCGGCCTTCCAGGTATTTCCCGTCAAACTCTCTACAAGTAGTGCTGCCTTCATGCCATCACTCTACTTCTGAAGTGCCACCAGGGAAGACACCACTAGGCCATAAAACCTAGAGCCTTTTCAATGGTGCCCAGGCAAGAGCCAGTATTTTTGTGCCCTTATCGCGAAAACGAATCGTCACTTCTGCTTTTTCGCCGGCACCTTTGATATCGATCACCACACCTTCACCAAAGGTGGGATGCACAATGTCTTCACCCACCTTGATGTCGGACAAAACATTGGCATTCACTACTGGTGCTGCGCTGCGACCAGCAGCAATAGCTGCATCTACAACGCGGTTCGTGTGTTCCTCTGAGAATGAATTGCCATACGTGCGCTCGCGGCGGCTTGAACCTCCGGACCCAAATGAAGATGCACCACCAGAAAAACTTTGAGCATTTGCATTGCCTTCAATGCGGAAAAGTTCATGTGGAATCTCTTCCAAAAAGCGCGATGGCGGGTTGTACTGGGTATTTCCATACAAGCTTCTGCTCCATGCATGTGAAACATTGAGCAGTTCACGCGCACGCGTAATACCTACGTATGCAAGGCGACGCTCTTCTTCCATTTCTTCGGGCTCTGCGAGGCTTCGGCTATGCGGGAATACACCTTCTTCAAAGCCTGCAAGAAACACCACAGGGAATTCCAATCCTTTTGCAGCATGCAGGGTCATGAGCATGACGCGATTTTCGCCATCTATTTGGTCGGTGTCGGCAACAAGCGCAACTTGTTCAAGGAAGTCGTCGACGGAATCGAACTCTTCTGCAAAACCAATTAGTTCTGCAAGGTTCTCTAATCGACCTGCCGACTCGACTGTGTCTTCATTTTCTAATTCGGTCATGTAGCCCGAGCTCTTCAGCACTAAGCGCAGTACTTCTGCAGGGCCTTCACTTTGATGGTTGCCGGCTTCATCAAGTGATGCAAGAAATGCGGTAATACCTTTTAACGCTGCTCCGCCCACCGAAGCCGCAGCTGCATTGTGGAGCGCAAATGAAAAACCCTGGCCGTGATTGCGCGCATACGTGTCGAGTTTGTCGACGCTGGTGTCGCCAATGCCACGCTTAGGAACATTGAGCACACGCTTTACATTGACTTCATCGGCTTCGTTAATGGCAGCACGTAAGTATGCAAGTGCATCTTTTACTTCACGGCGCTCGTAGAAACGAGTGCCTCCAATAATTTTGTAGGGAACCCCAAAGCGCATCAGCGACTCTTCAAGAATACGGCTTTGCGCATTCGCACGATAGAACACGGCCATTTCGCCCCATTGGCGGGCATCGGTTTCATGTGCGTCACGAATTTGTTGTGCAATCCAGCGAGCTTCATCGTGCTCATCATCGGCGTAATAACGCACGATGGGGTCACCGGTTCCTGAGTCACTCCACAGGTTCTTTGGCTTGCGCTCAATATTGTTGGAAATAACAGCATTGGCTGCATTCAAAATGTTTTGTGTACTGCGATAGTTCTGCGCCAACACCACAGTTGTTACATCGGGAAAAGCTTCTTCGAACTGCATGATGTTGCGAAAATCTGCCCCGCGAAAGCGATAAACCGATTGGTCGGTATCGCCTACCACGCAAACGTTGTGATGCTTTGCCCCCAGCATGAGAACAATTTCGTTTTGCGAAACGTTGGTGTCTTGATATTCATCAATCAAAATGTGTTCAAATCGCTCTTGGTACATACCCAGCACATCGGGATGCTGCTTGAAGAGTTGCACTGTACGCATGAGCAAATCGTCGAAGTCCATTGCCCCGGCGCGCTCTAAACGCAACTGATACTCAATGTAAACAT
>JAPKZV010000128.1 GCA_026393585.1 Actinomycetota bacterium | reverse complement strand
GGTTCAGGTTCCATTCGTATCCATGAGCCTGAATTGCAAAGGCAAGTATTCAACAAGTTGGGCATTAGCGATGAAGAAGCCGATCGTCGTTTTGGGTTCTTCCTGCAACCGTTTAAATATGGCGCTCCACCACACGGTGGCTTTGCATTTGGTATCGACCGTTTAACTGCAATTCTTGCGGGCGAAGACAACATCCGTGAAGTTATTGCCTTCCCGAAGACCCAATCGGGTAGTGATCCAATGACCAATGCGCCAACTGTGGTCGACGCTGCTCAACTCAATGAACTAGGTATTCGTACATTACCTCCGGCAGTGAAGTAGGTCTTGTACGAGTGAGAACCTGTTCTCGGCATCAGCTGCAGAGCAACTGCAGCGACAGGCACCTCTTGCTGCGCGTTTGCGCCCACGTAACCTCGATGAAGTTGTAGGGCAAGAACATCTTGTTGGCTTAGGAAAGCCCTTACGGGTGCTCATTGAAAGCGACCAATTGTCATCGGTCATTTTATGGGGACCGCCGGGCATTGGAAAAACATCGCTCGCCGAAGTGATGGCCACTCAATCAAGTGCGCACTTCGTGCGTTTATCTGCCGTGTCATCGGGTGTGAAAGACATTCGTGAGACCATTGCTCAGGCGCAACATTTGCTTGGTGAAAAACAGCGTCGCACCATGGTGTTCATCGACGAGATTCACAGGTTTAGTACTTCGCAGCAAGATGCACTACTGCCTGCCGTAGAGAGCGGTTTGCTGGTTCTTGTTGGGGCCACAACCGAGAATCCTTTTTTCGAAGTCAATGCACCATTGCGTAGCCGTTCCACGTTGTTTCACCTCGAACCGTTGTCGGTAACTCATTTATCAATTTTGATTGAGCGCGGTTGTGCTGCTGAGAATGCCCATTTAGATGAAGTAGCGAAGAAGCACCTCTTAGACATGGCTCAAGGCGATGGTCGACAAATTTTGACGTCGTTAGAAGTTGCCTGTGCATTGGCGCGTAGCGATGTGAGTAACACACCTGGCAAACAAGTAGTCGTTTCCCTGGCCAACGTTGAGGCTGCCTTGAGCACAAGTGCATTGCGTTATGGTCGAGACGATCATTACGACGTCATATCTGCGTTCATTAAGAGTATTCGTGGGTCTGCAGTTGATGCCGCAATTCATTGGCTGGCGCGGATGTTGGTAGCAGGCGAAGACCCTAGGTTTATTGCGCGTCGACTTGTCATTCTGGCAAGCGAAGATATCGGAATGGCCGACCCCACATCGTTGTTGGTTGCCACGGCGTGTGCACAAGCAGTGGAGCAGGTGGGTATGCCCGAGGCACAGCTGAATCTTGCTCAAGCAACTATTCATTTGGCGTCGGCTCCTAAAAGTAACTCCACGTCAAATGCAATATGGAGCGCAATGAGCGAAGTGCGTAGTGGTGGAATCGGTGAGGTTCCACTGTTCCTCCGTGATGGCCACTATCAAGGTGCTGAAAGCCTGGGCCATGGATCCGGCTATGTCTCGCCACACGTAGCGACATCGCAGAACCCAGCGGCGCAAGCGAATGACTATTTGCCCGAAGCTTTAGATGGTTATCGCTACTACGATGTGGGCTTATGACGGGTCGTGATGTAGCAGTCATTGTGGGCTTGGTGATGTGCTTTTTCGCATTCGCAGCCTTAAGCATTGTTTTGTTGCAGGTGTTGTCTGCACTGCGAGAGCTGCGCTCAGATCTCGATCTTTTTGAGTCGCGTGTGTTGCCACTCATGGCAGATCTACGAGATGCCACCGATGAAACGCGAGAAGTTGTTGATGATGCCCGCGAAGACCTCGAGCGTTTCGACAGGGTATTGGGTTCGGCTGAAATGGTGAGTTCGGCCTTGGCCGATACCTCCCGCGTGGCTCGTACGGTCATTACCTCTCCACTCATTAAAACAGTCGCAGTTGCGCGAGGAGTGTCGCGTGGACTGCGTAAATTCTCTACATCAGCGCCCGCTCAGGCTCCGCAGCGCAAAACACGGCAGCGACGAAAATCTGGCAGATAGGGTGCAGGCATGCGTCGTTTGGTCTGGTTCTTTGCTGGTTTCATAGTGGCCCTCATCGGAGGCGGCTATGCAAAAAGGCGAGTAGTTACTGCGGCTCAAGATCTCGCACCAACACGAGTTGCTCAACGGGCCAAGGTGCGTGCGGGGGAAGTATCTCGCAGTGTTCGTTCACGGTTCACCGATGCAGTCCATGAAGGACAAAGTGCAATGCGTGAGCGTGAATCAGAACTCCAACCGAAGCCGTAACGGCTAAGATTTGCGGCAATGAGTACTCCCTCGAATCCGTTAAGTTCATCGCGTCGTCCGCATTCAGCCAACGAGGTGCGTAACGCTTTTCGTGATTTTTTCATCGACAAGGGCCATGCCCAGGTTGAGTCGGCCAGTCTCATTCCTCACGACCCAACAGTGCTTTTCACGGTTGCCGGGATGGTGCCGTTCAAGCCATATTTCGTAGGCGATGAAACGCCGCCATATAAGCGAGCAGTGAGCGTCCAGAAGTGTGCGCGCGCCGGTGGCAAGCACAACGATCTCGACGACGTTGGGCGTACGAAGCGCCACCTCGTCTTTTTTGAAATGCTTGGCAACTTCAGTTTTGGTGACTATTTCAAAGAGAGTGCTATTCCTTGGTCATGGGAACTCGTTACTGAAGTTTTCGGATTTGATGGCGACCAACTTTGGATCACCGTTCATGAAAGTGACGATGAAGCAGAAGCGATGTGGCACGAACAGGTGGGTGTTCCGATGTCGCGTATTCAGCGACTCGGAGATAAAGACAACTTTTGGCAAATGGGCGATACCGGCCCCTGTGGGCCATGTTCAGAAATCCACATCGACCGAGGGCCAGCATTTGGGCCAGATGGTGGACCACTCAACGACCCACATGGCGACCGCTTCCTTGAGTTTTGGAACCTCGTCTTCATGCAATACAACCAAGCGCCCGATGGTTCGCGCACGCCGCTGCCCAAGCCGTCAATCGATACTGGCGCTGGCCTAGAGCGCATTGTTGCTCTCATGCAAAAAACAGACTCAGTATGGGAAACCGACTTGTTGATGCCATTGGTAGAACAGGCACAGTCTTTAACTGGCAAGAAGTATCTCTCTGGCGACTACGACGACAAGTCAAGCTTCAGCCTGCGCGTGCTGGCCGAACATGCCCGTTCCTCCACGATGCTCGTGAACGATGGCGTATTCCCATCAAATGAGAACCGTGGCTACGTGCTGCGTCGCATCATTCGCCGTGCGGTACGACACGCTTACATTTTGGGAACCGAGAAGTTGGTGATGCCAAGTTTGGTGAACACAGCAATCGATGTCATGGGTTCGGCATACCCCGATGTTCAAAAGAACCGAGACTTCATTGTCGATGTGCTGACCCGTGAGGAAGAGAAGTTCCGTCAAACTTTGAAAACGGGTACTCACATTCTCGATGAAGCTCTCGATAAGAGTGGCAAGAACCTTGCTGGGTCTACTGCATTTTTATTGCACGACACCTATGGTTTCCCACTCGAACTCACTCAAGAAATTGCTAGTGAAAGAGAAGTAGAAGTAGATCTCGACGGTTTCCGTGTAGAGATGGACCAACAACGTGATCGCGCGAAGCAGGCACGCAAGGGCGGCAAAGTTGGCGATTCCCAAATTGCCACCTATCGCGGCATTATGGAAGCCCATGGTGTCACCGCATTCGTTGGCTATGAATCTGTCGAGTCCGCTGCAAAGATCGTCGGCCTCAATGAATCTGTCGTTCATGACGGCTGCTTTGAAGTCTTCCTCGACGTCACTCCGTTCTACGCGGAAAGTGGCGGCCAGGTAGGAGACACCGGAACCATTTCAAATGCTGAGTGTGAGTTAGAAGTTCTCGACACCACCTTTGCATTGCCCAACTTGCGCATGCACTTATGTCGCGTTGTGCGTGGTATTCCCAAGTTGAATGCGCAAGTCGTAGCCACTATTAACGATGCGCGGCGCACAGAAATTCGACGTCACCATACGGCAACCCACATGTTGCACTGGGCATTGCGTGAAGTGCTCGGAGAACACGTCAAACAGGCTGGTTCGCTGGTAGAGCCAGAGCGACTCCGTTTCGACTTCAGTCACTATGCGGCCGTTTCGCCAGAAGAGCTGCGAGAAATTGAACGCCTCGCCAACTTGCAAGTGTTGAAAAACTGCGGCGTGGCGGTGTACGAAACCTCAAAAGACGAAGCGACAAAAGCTGGAGCTATTGCCTTCTTTGGCGATAAGTACGGCGATCTCGTGCGTGTTCTCGACGCGGGCGATTCAGTAGAACTCTGCGGTGGCACGCATGTTGGCGCCACTGGCGATATTGGTGCAATCAAAATTCTGTCTGAGAGTTCTATTGGCTCAAACTTGCGTCGTATAGAAGCGGTTGCAGGAACCCATTCACTGACGTTTATCCAGCAACAAAATGTCACCTTGTCACATGCTGCAGAGTTGTTGGGCGCCACGCCCGACACTGTGAATGCCTATATTGAACGCAAGCTCGACGATATGCGCGCGCTGCAAGATGAAAACCGCATGTTGCGCTCGCGCCTTGCAGCAACTCAAGCAGGTGAAATTGCCGCAACTGCGGTCAACGGGGGAGTAGTGCAACAGATCGATGGGCTCACCCCTGGTGATCTGCGGGAATTAGCTTTAGCTGTTCGTAATGTCAGTGGAATACGAGCCGTGGTGCTTGCGGGTGTCACCGATACCGGTGGTGTTGCCATTGTTGCTGCAACAACTCCGAGCATCTCGGTGTCTGCCGGGAGCCTCATAGCGGCTGCTGCAAAAGCAGTCGGTGGTGGCGGTGGCGGCAAGGGAGACATTGCAACAGCAGGCGGAAAAAATGCTGCAGGTCTGCCAGAAGCAATTTCTTTGGCAGGGGCTTGCGTTCAAGAAGCATTAGGTGCCTAATTGTGACAAGGCCTTTGCGCGTACTTGGTATCGACTTAGGTTCAAAACGAATAGGCATAGCGGTGAGCGACCGCAGTGGAACCATTGCTTCGCCTCTCGTGGTTTTGCAGCGCTCAGGTAGTACGAAAAAAGATCACGACAACATTCGTCTTTTGGTGGAAGAAGAAGAATGTGAAGCAGTTGTTGTTGGTTTGCCGTTGTCAATGAACGGTTCCATCGGAAAAGCTGCAAGTGCTGCCCTCGCCGAGACAAAGCAATTGGCTACCGTAGTGAATGTGCCAGTAAGTACCTACGACGAACGCCTCACCACTGTCAGTGCAGATCGAGCGATGATTGAAGCAAAAATGAATGCACAAGCGCGCCGTCGTGTGGTCGACAAAGTTGCGGCAGCTGTGATGTTGCAATCATGGCTCGATCGTCAGGCGAACTTGTAAATGACTAACGACTGGAACGAAGACCCGTGGGACGTTGTCGATGAAGTCCCGGCCCACAGTCTTGAGGAGCAAGGCATCACGCGTGGCCCCTCGCGGCCGCTTGTGCTCATCGTTGTGAGTCTATTTCTCGCATTGGTACTCATTGCAGGAGGTGGTTCGCTGTGGTATTTGCGCCAAGTGAACCCGGTTGGTGACCCAGCGAGCGCGGTGAACTTCACTGTGACGGCAAATGACACATTGAGCAATGTCAGTAGCAGACTTGAGAAAGAAAAGATCATTACCAGTGCTCGAGTGTTTCGCTGGTATGTAGGTCGTAAGGGTGGCATCACCTTTTATCCCGGTTATTTCCTTTTGAAGCCCCACGATCACATGGGCAACATCATGTCGGTACTCAATACGCCTCCCGCGCAAACTTTCACCAATGTCACATTTCCCGAGGGTTTTACCCTCGATCAGATGGCCTCGCGTCTCGCCGAGAAAGTGCCGCGGCTCGATGCCGCCAATTTCTTACAACAATCAGTGAGTGGCTCCGTCACTTCTTCATTTGCTCCAAGCGGCTCCACAAACCTCGAAGGTTTGTTGTTCCCCGACACCTATCAAATTTCTGGCGACGATACCGCTACTCGCGTGTTGCAGAGAATGGCAGGTCTGATGGAGCGAGTGGGACGACAAGAAGGCATCGCAAAATCTGAGGAACGACTCGGATACAGCCCCTATGAAGTGCTCATCGTGGCCTCAATGATTGAGCGCGAAGCAAAGGTCGACGCCGATCGCCCCAAAATTGCTCGGGTCATCTACAACCGATTGAAGCGCAAGATGCTGCTCCAAATAGATGCAACTTTGCGATACAAGCAAGATGCGGCTCTATCAATCAGTGATTTGCAGAAAATCGATTTCCCATACAACACATATCTGTACAAAGGTTTGCCGCCAACGCCAATTGCGCAGCCAGGTCGCGCTTCAATACGTGCTGCTTTGAACCCTTCTCCCAACCCATCGGCCGGAGACCCCATTTGCGTTGGGCTCAAGGCAAATGAAAAATGTGAATATTTGTATTACGTCATTGCCGATAAAGAAGGCGGTCACGTTTTTGCTGCAACATTCGCCCAGCATGAGGCAAACATTGTCAAGGCAAAACAGGCAGGTGTGATGTGAGCCGAGGAGAAAGTGCTCTGAGTTTGCATCACTCAGCGCGTGTTGCGTGTGTGCTCGGACAACCAGTTGCGCACAGCTTGTCTCCGGCAATTCATAACGATTGTTTTGAAGACCTTGGTGTGAATGCGAAATATTTCTCCTGTGACGTGTCGCCGAGGAATCTGCAAATAATGGTCCGCAGTCTGCAGTCGCAAAACTTCCTTGGTGCTTCAGTCACCATGCCGCACAAAGAGGCAGCTCTTTCGCTTTGTGACACTGTTT
>JAPKZV010000030.1 GCA_026393585.1 Actinomycetota bacterium | reverse complement strand
TGCTCTACGTCGACTGCAATAACACCGCAGCGGTTGCGATGTATGAAAAACTTGGATTCACCCCTCGATACCGTGAACGCGCTTTTGTTGGCGACATTCACGAGAAAACGAAAGCATCATGACCACTTCCCCACTTTCGTTATACGACGCCACCAAAGACGACATTGCAGCTCTATTTCCCAATGAACCTAAATATCGAGTGGGGCAAATTTGGCAGGCACTCTATGAAAAGTTGAAGCCGGTTGATGCCATCTCCAACATTTCGTCCAGCATGCGCCAACAGTTAGCAGAGGCATTTCCCGTCGCCTTGCAACTGCAAACAGAACAAGTCAATGCCGATGGCGACACGGTGAAATTTCTTTTCCAACTGCGCAATGGTGGCCACCCTATTGAAACCGTTCTCATGCTCTATGCCGATCGCGCAACGGTGTGTGTCAGCACCCAAGCAGGCTGTGCAATGGGCTGTGGTTTTTGTGCCACAGGCCAGGCTGGCTTTACGCGCCACCTCACCTCAGGTGAAATTGTTGAACAAGCAGTGCGCGCAGCTCAACGTGCAGCACACCTTGAACGCCGACTCAGCAACGTGGTGTTCATGGGCATGGGCGAACCATTGGCCAATGAAGGCCCCGTGCGCGCAGCTGTTGAAAAAATACATGGCGACATTGGCATTTCTGCACGCCACCTCACCGTGAGCACGGTGGGAATTGTTCCTGGCATCAAGACCCTCAGCAAATGGCCACTTCCCGTCAACTTGGCTGTGTCGCTCCATGCTGGGCGCAATGAACTACGCGATGAACTTGTTCCTATTAACAAGCGCTACCCATTAGAGATGCTCATGAAAGCATGCGAAGACTATTTGTACGCAAAGAATCGGCGCGTCACTTTTGAATGGGCACTCATTGCTGGAGTGAACGACACCGACCGCGATGCGGAAGAACTCGCCGAACTATGCAAGCAACTCACGCCCTCGGCACACGTCAACCTCATTCCGCTCAACCCCACACCTGGTTATCTCACACAGGGCTCATCGGGCAACCACGTGCGTCAATTTGCTAGCTGGCTTGAGGACATGGGCGTGAATGCCACTGTTCGTCGTAACCGCGGAACCGACATCGACGCCGCATGCGGGCAGTTAGCCGCAGGGCAACATATATCTCCGGTAGAAATTACTCGTCGCGAAGATATTTAGGGTTCGCAACACGAAGTTTTTCTATCACTGAGTTCATCACGAATTCTTCAACTTCAGCCTCTTGTGAAAGTAACGCTCCGGAGCGAATTTTCTCGGCCAACTCAGCCTCGCTACTGCACTGAAATGCAGCCAAGCCGGCCGCATAGTTTTCATTTTGTACTTCGCCGAGTTCTAGTTCGCGTTCCACCATGGCAAGCACATTCATTGCAACGCGAGTGTGAAACTGCAAACGACCTTCTACTTGAGGAAAGACATCGGTTTCGAGCCATTCACGCACCGACTCAACGAGTTGCTGTGCTGTTGGCGGATCATGCAATTCAGACACGTGTGGCACCTTTCCCGTTTTTCAATTCACGAATGGCCAACAATGCGTCGTACTCGTTCTCACATACTCGCCGCCCAATAGCCGCAAGTTCATGACTGCGCACAGAACCAGTGAGGTGATACGCCGCCTGTGAAATACACATAAGCCCCCATTTCACCGTTCCGAGAACTTCCCACCAACGCAGCGTTTCAAGCGAGATGTATTCACCCGATGCTTCACCGTATGCCTCAAGCAAGTCTTCATATGCGCCAATACCGCCCACGGGCTGCCCACCGCCGAAGCGCCATGCTCGCACGCATAGCCAGCCGAGGTCTTCAGCAGGGTCACCAATGTGGGCAAGTTCCCAATCGAGCACTGCCCGTAATCCTTCGTTGCCAATAATGAGATTTCCCATACGGAAGTCACCATGCACAAGGCACCGACGACCTATGGGTGGCCGATTTTCATCAAGCCACCGAAAAGCAATTTCAAATGCCGGATGCGATTGCCCGCAATCGCGCAAATGCTCTTTGTAAAAAGCGATTTGGTCTACGTCTTCAAGACCGGGTACCTCAGAATTGATGCGATGCAATTTTCCGAGCGCTGTACCGAACTGTGCGGGCAGAGTTTTTCTTGCTGATGCGAATTCTTCGTCTCTTAAAATCTTGCGCGCAATGGTTTCGCCTTCAAAGGCAGTCACAATCATAAATTGTGTACCCACTGGGTTCTCACCAACAAGGTCACGAGAACTTGCCAGCACACGAGGAACTGGAACCCCAGCTGCATACGCCGCTTCAAGCACACCTACTTCTACATGCATGTCACGTGGCGAGGTCAGACGTTGGCGCTGAATAATGCGATGTTCGTTTCCTACTTGAAAGCTCCATGTTTCGCGCGATGCCCCACCGGTGAGACGCCGCATGTGCGTGATTCCGTCGAGCCCAGTGGCTGCGGTAATGGCCAGTGACAACTCTTCTGGCGTTGAGGGGAAACTTTCCACGTTGCAACCTTATTACCCGCCACAAGTGATTACTGTGGCAGCGTGGCAACTGACTCTCACTTTGTGTTATCACTACGCAACATCACCCTGCAACGCGATGCCAACACCATATTGAAAAATGTCTCTTGGGAAATCTCAAAGGGTGAGCATTGGGTGGTACTTGGCGCCAACGGCTCAGGGAAAACCTCGCTCATGCTCATTGCCGCTCTTTACCTGCACCCCAGTGCAGGCCAGGTTGTAGTTGAGGGTGAACGACTTGGCGATACCGGAGTACGTGAGCTGCGCCAGCGCATTGCCTACAACTCGGCGGCATTTGCGGGCGAAATTCGACCTCAACTGCGAGCCTACGAAGTGGTGATGACCGCCAAAAATGCCGCTCTTGAAACCTGGTGGCATCAATACGATGCAGTCGACAAGGCGAAGGCAATTGAGTGCTTGAACCAACTTGGTGTCGGCCATCTTGCCGAACGAGAGATATCTACCTTGTCTTCAGGTGAACAACAGCGCGTGTTTCTGGCACGCACGCGCATGAATGAGCCTTCACTGGTGTTGCTCGACGAGCCCAGTGGCCGACTCGACCTTGGTGGTCGCGAACAACTTGTTCACGCCCTGGAAGACTCCATCACGCAATCTCCGCACATATCGACTGCTCTCATTACCCATCATGTTGATGAAATACCACGCGGCATGACACACCTTCTTGCCCTCAAAGCCGGCAAGGTCATTGCCAAAGGCCCACTCACAGACACGCTCTCTAGCGAACTACTGACCGAGTGTTTTTCTTGGCCACTCGAATTGCTCAAGCGACCAGATGGCAGGTTTAGCGCCCAGAGCGCGACACCAGCGCCATGAGGTTTTCTCGTCCGCTTTCAATGTGATCTACCAAGACTTTTTCCAGTAGTCCACCAGTCCACAGCGTGCCACCGTAAAACAACTCAACGCGCAAGGTGATTTCTTCATGGCTCTCAATGAGCACGCATGTCATGCGCCACGGGGCATGCTCGCGACCATCTTTTTCACGCCTCTCAAACACAATGAGTTGTGGCGAATCGGTGGTGCGTTCCATGCGCAAACGCTTCGACCGCGCAAATGGCCCAAGTTTTGCTCGCAGTTCAACATCCCATGCACCTGGCCCAGCAGTTGTTGCCTTATGAACAAGTGGCATCCAACGTTCATATTCGCCGAGATCAGAAACAAACGGACGAATAGCCGTGAGTGAAGTTGGAGCAACAAGAGTGGCTTCAGTTTTCATACATGCATCACTTTTCGCGGCGATCTTTATTGCCAAAGGCACGGTCGAGGAGCCCAGGAGTCTTCTTTGGTTCATCGCCATCTAACATCGACACTTCAGTTTCGGCAACCAGCTGCGGAGACCAAGGAATGGCGCGTGTTTCTTCCATCAAAGGTTCATCTTCAATCGGAAGATCGTCAACTGGCTCCTGACTTTCCTTTGCAAAAAGTTGCGGCTGTACTTTTGACGCCTTTCGTCGTATTCCACGCGAAGGTGTATCGCCACGAGCAACATCACCTGCGGGGGCAAGAAACAGCCGCGGAACGTTCTCGCGTTTGTCGTCAATGTGCCAGCCCCGTGGCACTACCAGTGCATCGGCATGGCGCCGACACAAGATTCCGGTACCGAAGCTTTCACTTGGGTCAAATGTGTTGAGCCATACAGCCAGGATCTGCGTATTGAATCCGTATGCAACTGAAGCAGGCGCAGAGCAGCCGGGACGTTCGCAAAGGCGTGACACGTCATCACGCTAGTACCACAGAACGAGCGACCTAGGTTTTAGATGGAACGAAGTGTGCCTACTTTGAGGCAGCCACCAGCTTCACGCACGCATTACCCATGCCCTGTCGATCACGGTGCAGTTCAGTGTCCATTGGGCAGACGGCATCGAAGGGAACAAGCCTCTCCACAACGGCCATGTGTGGCTTGTCGCAGTTCACTTCGAATGCATCTCCGCCAGCATCGATGTTGACACACGACCCACCCTGCAAAACATTGTCGGGTGCACCAGGAGGCTGTGGCGAACTAAAGAGAGACAAAACGAGCACCACAAGCGAACCACAGACAATGAAAAGAAGAACGAATTTCCAAGGGAACCGCGCGGGCTCGTACACCTGCACCCGCACTGGTTGAACGTCAGAGACACCTTGACCAATGGACAAAGTTTGATCGTATTCGCGGCGTCGATCGCTGCGAGAGAGCACTTCCCAAGCTGCTGAAACTGCAGAGATTTCCTCGGGGTTTACTTGGCTACTTTGTGCATCGGGGTGCAGTGCCCGCATCTTTTTGCGATAGGCCGAACGCAAAGTGGCATAGTTTGCATCGGAGCGCGCACCAAGAACTTCATAGTGATTGAGATTTTTCTTATGCGGCACGGTGTTACACGCTAGGTCAGAAAAATTTCAATAGCCCAATTCAGGGTCAATACAACCCACTAAGGGCTCACCCGCCACATAACGTTGCACATTTTCTGCAATGCGGGCCGACAGCAACGGCACAGCCATGGCTGGAGTGTTTCCAATATGAGGAGTGATGATGCAATTCGGCATCGACCACAACGGATGCTCATTTGGTAATGGCTCAGGGTTGGTGACGTCGAGAGCCGCGCCACCAATTTCCCCTTCCTGCAACGCCCACACCAGATCATCGGTCACGATGTGTCGACCTCTGCCAACATTCACGACCCAAGCATGCTTTTCCATCAGTTCAAATTCATTACGACCCAGAATTCCTTCGGTGTCGGGCGTCAGCGCTAATGCCACCACCACTGCATCGGCACCCACAATGGCGTCAACGAGATGCTCGGGGCCAACCACCGTATGCACACCTTCTAATGGCTCGGCAGATAGGCGCACCACCGTGATGCTGCATTCGAAAGGCTGCAGCAATCGCACCAACGATGTAGTGATACCGCCTCCACCCAAAATGGTGATGTTGGCGCCCAACAGGTTCTGCCCCACTGGACCCGTCCAACTTTTTTGACGTGCGTAGTTTCCAATATGACGAAAACCAGCCAACAACAGGCCCAACGCATGCTCGGCCACGGGTTCGGCATAAACACCTTTGCCACAGGTCCACACACGATCGTGGTTCACCAAGTGCATAAAGGCTTCACTTCCTGCAAAAGGCAACTGCACCCAGTTGATGTGTGGGTTTTCTAACAACAAGGTGTTGAGAGCATCGATTGAATACGCTGCCGACCACACCAACCCAGTTGCTTGCGCAATATCAACTACTTCCCCACCACCTGCAACCACTGCATCACGCACCCACTGCGGCGAAGAACTCGGTTCAACGGCAATGTGCGAAAACGACATGTGCAAAAACTATTTGGAGAGGGTTCCGGAGTGGCGCCGCTCGCGACGGCGACCAAGAATCATTGCACCTGCCATGAGAGCCACACTGGCGAAGAGCAACATGCTGGCGAGCACATTGATTTGCGGAGAAATCTTTACTCGTGAGGCGCCAAAGATTTGCAGAGGGAAGGTGACCAACGATCCAGCATTGAAGAACGTGATGATGAAGTCGTCAACCGACAAAGCAAATGACAACAGAGCTGCTGCCATGATGCCGGGCAAAATGAGCGGAAAGGTCACTTTCCAAAATGCTCGCGATGGTGTTGCTCCGAGGTCTTGTGCTGCTTGCTCAAGAGTCCAGTCGAAACCACGAATACGAGCCCGAACCGTGACTGCCACAAAGGAAATTTGGAACATGACATGCGCGATGATGATGGTGACATAGCCAAAACCGACACTTCGATTGAGGAACAACGTTGCAAGTGATGAACCCAGAACAATATCAGGGGCCGTCAGCGGCAAGACCAAGAACAAGTTCACCGCACCGCTCGCTTTGAACTTGTATCTACTGAGCGACATTGCAATGAGGGTTCCGAGAATGGTGGAGACAATTGTTGCAATGAGCGCAATACGTAAACTCACCCACAGCGCACTCGTGAGTTCTTTCTCTATAAATGGGTGAGCCCAGTTGTCTAAAGTGAAGTTTTGCCACTTGATGTTGTATTTCCCTTTTGGTTCGTTAAAGGAAAAGAGAACGATGACAAAAATGGGAATGAAGATGTACAGCAGTGCCGCGCCCGCAGCAACGTTGACCAATCGCTGGCCAGCTTTTTGCCTCTTGCTAAATGCCGTACTCATGCGAGGTCTTCTGTTCCCATGAATTTGGTGTAAATGAGAACGATGATGGTGATGATGATCATTAAGACAAATGACATCGCAGACGCCACCGGATAATTCAGCTGGCGCAAGAATTGGTCTTGAATGGAGTTGCCAATCATTGTTGTTTGTGGATTTCCGAGAAACTGCGCATTCACGAAGTCGCCTGCTGCAGGGATGAACACCAACAAGCTGCCCGCAAAGAGGCCAGGCAGCGAAAGCGGCAAAACCACTTTGCGAAATGCTTGGGAAGCCGACGAATAAAGGTCCATCGCAGCGTCAACAAGGCGGACGTCTATTTTTTCGAGGCTCACATAGATGGGAAGCACCATGAACGGTAAAAAGTTGTAGGTGAGGCCACCAATCACTGCTGCCGGCGTGTTCATGAGCTTTCCATTTTGCATAATGTCGAGCGTTTCGAAAACGCCCGTGAGATGCAATGTGTTAATGAGTGAAACTACTGGGCCTTCATCGGCGAGAATGTTGTTCCATGCCAAGTGGATAGCCAATGACAACGGTGAGGAGCGTCGCAATTCCGGCATAACTAAAACTGCGAATGAACTGCGGTCTGAATTTTGTTAACGCGATGCGATAGTTCTCGAAGTTCCAGGTGAAATCAGGAAAAAAGTCAAAACGGCCCGCCTTGCTCGATAACGACATCACCACCATCGACCACAGTGGTGCAAGAAAGAACAGGCATAGCCAAATCATTCCTGGCTTCAAAAGCCCATAGGGAGCAAGTGATTTTCGCGCCTCAAGCCCACCGGCAAATGCGGTGTAGATGAGACCTACCACCATGGCGAGCATGGCAACAGCCACGAGCACTGCACTCGGGCCTTTCACCCATTGCGCAGCAAGAGCAACAGCACCCAAGCCAAGGCCCAGCATGACCCCAAGCCCAACATTTTCAGGGCGCGACGAAAGAGAGACGCCCCATTTTTTCCCTGCAGAAACTACTGATGTCACTGAGTAGAAGAGTTAAGCGCCTGTGATCGAAGCAAAAGCTTCGTCGAACTTGGCTTCTTCTTCTTCAGCAAGTGCGCCCCAGCTCTGCAAACGAGCAAACGTTGCCGCATCAGGGAAAAGAAGTGGATCTTCGGCAAGCTGTGCATTATCGCCGCCCATCTTCACCAACTCTTCTTGCACACCCTTGACCGGTGAAATGTACTGAACAAATGCCGTGAGGCGAGCAGCATTCACTGGGTCGTATAGGAAGTTCATCCACTTGGCAACGGCATCGCCATTTTGAGAACCCTTCATCCACACCATGGTGTCGTACCAACTGGTACCACCTTCTTCAGGAACAATGAACTTCACATCGGGGTTGTCTTTGGTGAGTTGCAACACGTCGCCCGACCAAGCAACACACGCAGCAAAGTTTCCTGCGCTCAAGTCGTCGACATAGTCGTTACCGGTAAAGGAACGAATCTGGCCCTCGCCCTTTGCCTTTTCCAATTTGTCGAAGGCAACCGACGCTGCATCGAAAGTGGTGATGTCGGTAATTTTCTTGCCTTCGCCCATCAAGATGAGGCCAATGGTGTCGCGCATCTCGGTGAGCATTCCAATTTTGCCCTTGAAGGCTGGGTCGAAGAGATCAGAAACACTCTTCAATTCACGACCCGTAATTTTCGAGTTGTAGGCAATGCCAGCGATACCTGTTTGGTAAGGCAAGTTGTACTCGTCGTTCTTGTCCCACGACTGTCCACTCAAGTCGTCGCGCAAGTTGACAAAGTTCGGAATATCGGCTTTCGGAAGTTTCTGTACCCAACCCAACTGCACGAGGCGCGCTGCCATCCAAAATGTTGGCGCCAAAATATCGGGAGCAATCGTTTTGCCCTTCGACATCTCTGGCTGGATCTTCGCGAAGTATTCGTTGTTGTCGTTGAAAGCTTCGGTGTACTTCAGAGAAACGCCAGAAGCCGCCTGGAACAGACCAATGGTTTCTTCGTCCATGTACCCAGGCCAGTTCTCAAAGAACAATGAACTGTCACCGCCACCACCGACGGTGTCGGCAGTTGAACCTGAATCGCTGCCACATGCTGCGAGCAATGCTGGCAAGGAAAGGGCACCAGCACCCATGAGACCACCGCGGATGAGGAAGTCACGACGATTGAGACGTGATGCCTGAACAGACTTTGGTGTTGTCGTGCGGCGAGTATTCATGGTTGCTCCTTCATTCATACAGCGAGGCTGCAGATTCTTTGTGTGGGTTATCACTTCTCTTTGGTGAGAGGGCTATGGACTGAACAGGGAAAACGTTAGTGGATATAAATCAGAAAATGAGCATTTACAAAGCGGCTTCGATGGATTCAAGGTTGGTGGTGGTTGCTCCTGCGAGTTCTGGCCACCCGTCGAGCACATACGGTGACGCCGCAAGCCACGAGAGCCATACAGCAGCCCCAGGACGCAAAAATGGCAGGTCGACATCGCCTCCCACTATTGCGGTCACCTCAGTACCGTTCTCCAGCTGCAAAACCAGACGCACAGCTGACCCCTGAAAGACCACATCGGTCACTTCAGCTTGAAGGGCATCGCCTACAGGACGCTCAACGGTGACATGAAGATGTTCTGGGCGCAACATGACGGTGACTTCTTCACCGGTGGCCCATGTGACGTCGCTGGCCACATTGTCACGGGTGACCGTCACTGTTCCCCCGCCCTGCAGCTCCACTGTTCCACCCGCTGAGTCGAACTGGCTGACCGTTGACGGCAAAAGGTTTGCTGAGCCAATAAACCCAGCCACGAAGAGCGACTCGGGCTTCTTGTAGATGTCGACTGGTGTGCCAATTTGTTCAACAACACCCTGGCTCATGACTGCAATGCGATCGCTCATGGTGAGCGCTTCGCCTTGATCGTGGGTCACGAATACAAAAGTAATTTCCACTTCTCGTTGAATGCGCTTGAGTTCAATTTGCATCGCCTCGCGCAACTTCAAGTCGAGAGCCGCCAACGGTTCATCGAGCAAAAGCGCGCTGGGGTAGTTCACCAAGGCACGGGCCAGCGCAACACGTTGTTGTTGACCACCCGAGAGTTGGCTCGGACGACGGTCGGCAAATTCCGCCAAGCGCACTACATCGAGCATTTCGCCCACGCGCTTTTTGACTTCTGACTCATCGAGTTTCTTGCTGCGCGGACCAAAGGCAATGTTGTCGGCAACACTCATATGCGGAAACAGGGCATACTGCTGAAAAACGGTGTTGACATTGCGCTTGTACGGCGGAACAGTAGAAACGTTCACGCCCTCAAGGAAAACACTGCCACTCGTTGGCTGCTCAAAACCCGCAATCATTTTCAAAGTTGTGGTTTTGCCACAGCCCGATGGCCCCAGCATGGCAAAAAACTCACCGCGACCGATAGAGAAGTTGGCATCTTCTACAGCGGTGAACGCACCGTACTGCTTACGCACATGATCGAGGTGAATGACTTCAGATGTTGAGTTGTTCACAACGATTGCCTCCCGAGCACCAAAAATTCACCAAAGATTGTTCGCAAAGCGTAACACCCACTCGTCTCTCTCCTCGCCCACGCAATACGCTGTCTCCGTGACATCTGTGCCCTCCACCCCTGCTGGCGTTCGCATTGACGGCGTCGACCAACTCATCATTGAGCAACTCCAGGTAGATGGCCGCATGCCCTACACCAAACTCGCATCGGCCGTTGGTTTGTCGGAAGCAGCTGCTCGTCAGCGCGTTCAACGCCTCATCGATACCGGCGTCATTCAGGTGGTGGCAGTAACCAACCCGCTCATGGTTGGCCGCAAACGAGTGGCGATGATTGGCATTCGCACCACTGGCGCAACGAGCGAAGTTGCCCAAACGTTAAAGAATCTTGACATCATTGAATACCTTGTCGTTACCGCAGGTTCATATGATTTTCTTGCAGAAGTCGTGGTGCGAGACGAAGGCGAGCTCCTTGAAGCCACCAACGCCATTCGGGCAACCCCTGGGGTCACGAGCACCGAGACCTTTGTATACCTTGAACTCGTGAAGCAAACCTTTACGTGGGGAGTTCACTAACTATTCAAGTTCGCCATCACGTGTTTGATGCGCGTGTAGTCGTCGAGTGAGTACGCCGACAGGTCTTTCCCGTAACCAGACTTTTTGAATCCGCCGTGCGGCATTTCCGCCACCACGGGAATGTGCGTGTTGATCCAGACACAGCCAAAGTCGAGTCGCTTTGCCATGCGCATTGCACGCCCGAAGTCTTTCGTCCATACCGATGATGCGAGCCCATACTCCACGCCATTTGCCCACCGCACCGCTTCATCTTCATCGCTGAATTTCTGAACAGTGAGTACAGGTCCAAATATTTCGTTCTGAATCATCTCGTCGTCTTGCCGTAAATCGGCAATCACTGTTGGCATGTAGAAATAGCCGTCGCCGTTCACCGCAGTAGCTCCCGTAGTGATGTTCGCGTGGTCGGGCGCACGGCTGACCAAATCAGACACACGCGCTAACTGCGTTGCGTTATTCAAAGGGCCATACAAAACATCTTCGTCGGGTTGTCCTGTTTTTGTTGCGGCAACTTTTTCGGTGAGCACAGTAACAAAGTCGTTGTACACACGGGGCGCAACAATGACACGAGTGGCAGCCGTGCAATCTTGACCAGCGTTAAACAAGCCTGCAAGGGCAATTCCCTCTGCCGCAGCCTCAATGTCTGCATCGTCAAACACCACAACTGGCGCCTTCCCGCCCAGCTCTAAATGCACGCGTTTCAAACTGGTAGCCGCGGCTTGCGCAACTTCAATACCGGCACGCACGCTTCCGGTCACCGACACCATGGACGGCGTGTTGTGCGTAACCATGGCACGACCCGTATCTCGGTCGCCACAAATGACATTGAAGACACCAGGTGGAAAAAACTCTGCAGCAATTTCAGCAAGCAATGTTGTTGTTGCTGGCGTGGTATCGGACGGCTTCAATACGATGGAGTTTCCTGCTGCCAACGCAGGCGCAAATTTAATAATTTCTTCAGCACGAGACTCCACCGCATCGGCCATGCGGTACAACGCCAACGAGCGTTCGCCCGGTGTGGCATCTCTCCACAATTCTGCGCCGTGTTCCGCAGCCCGCATTGCGAGGTCAACATCGGCTTCGCGCGAGAGTACTGCTTGTGCGTACACCTGGCCGGTTGCTGGGTTAATAACATTTGTGGTTTCGCCAGCCTTGGCATCGACAAATGAACCGTTCACAAAGTTGCGGAATGTCTTCATGTGCCTCATCTTGGCATATTTGCATTTCGGCATTGGCACAGTACTGTGACGCCATGGCAACACGCGTTGATTTACTTGATTTACCCTCGGTATTACCGCGTGCCTTACGCTCTCAAACAGATCGTGCCGAACAGCTGCAAGAGTTACGCAATCTTGCGCAATCAACCTGGATTGCCAAAGGCGAAATTGGTTACACCATTCTCAAATACGAAGATGTGGTTGCCATGCTGCGCGACAAACGCTGGCACAGCGCAGTTGGCCTCATTGTCGATTTGAACCCCGATGTCACCCCAGAATTCAGGGCTCGGCGACGCGAATCTATTCTTTCTGCCGAAGGCGATACCCACGTGCGGTTGCGACGCTTGGTTGCTCCTGCTTTTTCACCTCGCAACGCCGATGCCTTGCGGCCGTTCATGCGCGAGGTGATGACAGACCTCTTAAACAACGTCACCGAATCTGGCAGTTGCGACTTTGCTCTCGACATTTGCAACCCCTACCCCATCCCCATCATCTGCGAGTTATTAGGCGCACCACGATCTGATTGGGAACTCTTTAGCCGCTGGGCGAGCGACATTTTGCGCATCTTCGACAGCAACTTCAAAAACGATCTTCCCCTCATCATGGCGGCTCAAGATGAACTCGATGCCTATACGCGTGAACTCATTGCTGCACGTCGCAAGTCTCCCCAAGATGATCTGCTCTCTAGCCTCATCAGCGCCGAAGAACAAGGTGACAAATTGTCGAACGATGAACTTGTGATGATGGTTGAAGCAGTCATCATTGGTGGCACCGACACCACGCGCAATCAACTTGGCTTAGCAGTCGCACTTCTTGCCAATCACCCAAACGAGTGGAATCTCATTGCCGAACAACCCGAGCATGCACAACGTCTCATTGAAGAAGTGATGCGCATAAACGGTGCCGTACGAGCAACTGGGCGCTTTGCTTCACAAGACATTGAGTACAAAGACATTCTCTTCCCGCAAGGAACACTCATTTTCCCCAGCCTCGCTACGGGCAACTTTGACGGCGACGTTTTTCACGACCCAGAACAACTCCTCCTTCACCGCACCGAATCGCATTCGCCACAACTCACCTTCGGTTCGGGCATCCACTACTGCCTCGGAGCTTCTCTTGCTCGAGCAGAACTCCAAGAAGCCCTTCCGCTCATTGCCGCGCGAATGCCACATCTCGAACTCGCTGGCCCTGCGCGCTACAAGGTCGCAACTGCAGGAATTTATGGGCCAGATTCACTTCCTGTGACATTTACCCCAACGCCTCGCTCCTGATTTTCTCAATCTGTTCACTTGAGTCGGGGCTGGTGGCTTCTCGCCACGTATCTTTGTGGCATGGGGAATAGTTCAGCATCTAAAGAAATCAAGCTCGGGTACAACACTGGCTACTGGGGTAGCGGACCTCCGCAAGGCGCTCTTGAAGGAATCAAAGAAGCCGACCGTTTAGGTTTCGACAGCGTCTGGACCGCCGAGGCATACGGAAGTGATGCACTTACTCCTCTTGCATGGTGGGGCGCACAAACACAAAACGTGCGACTCGGAACTGGCATCATCCAAATGAGTGCACGCACTCCTTCAGCTACCGCTATGGCAGCGATGACCATCGACCACCTCAGCAATGGTCGCTTCATTCTTGGTCTTGGCGCCTCGGGCCCACAAGTGGTGGAAGGTTGGTACGGCCAGCCGTACCCCAAACCGCTTGCTCGCACACGTGAGTACGTTGAGGTGGTGCGCAGTATTTTGAAGCGCGACAAGCCCATTGATCATCACGGCGATTTTTACGACATCCCATTACGCGGCGGCTCGGGCCTTGGAAAACCACTGAAGAGCACAGTGCATCCTCTGCGCAAAGACATTCCTATTTTCCTTGGTGCCGAAGGCCCAAAAAACGTTGCGCTCGCAGGCGAAATTTGCGACGGATGGCTTCCCCTTTTCTTCTCACCGAAAGAAGATGCCTTCTACCGCAAGTGCCTCAATGAAGGTTTTGCAAAAAGCGGCGAAGCAAATAAGTCAGACCGATTTGAAGTTGCCTCTGGCGTCATGATTATTCCTGGCGACGACGTTGAAGCATGCGCAAACTTCGTGCGCCCATTTCTTGCCCTCTATGCAGGTGGCATGGGGGCTCGCGGTGCCAACTTCCACTTTGAAGTGTTTGCCCGC
>JAPKZV010000063.1 GCA_026393585.1 Actinomycetota bacterium | reverse complement strand
GGCGTTGAACATCGCATGGAGCTCATCTACCAAGGCGTAGTTCTTGGCGAACTTTCACTCGAGCGTTGGGTGGAAACCTGTTGCACCACACCTGCGCGCATGTTCGGCATGTACCCCAAAAAAGGCATTATCGCCCCAGGGGCCGACGCCGACATTGTGGTGTGGGACCCGCATCAAAAAACCACTATTGGAATTAACGGCAAACACCACATGAATACCGACTACAGCGCATTTGAAGGAACCGTTATTGATGGCAAGGTCGACACGGTGCTTTCTCGTGGCATGATCGTTGTGGAAAACGACACCTTCACTGGTCGCAAAGGTCACGGTAAATACGTGAAGCGCGATCTTTGCCAATACCTACACTGATCTTTACTTTCTCCATCTCACACAGACTGAAGGCAATATGAACCGCATCTCGCATTGGATTAATGGAACCGTCGTTGCCGGCACCTCTGGCAAGTCTGGAAAAGTCTTTAACCCTGCAACTGGCGAACAATCAGCAGCGGTCGACTTCGCTTCCATCGCTGAAGTCGATGCAGCAGTTGCAAATGCTGTTGCAGCATTTCCTGCATGGCGCGCCACCAACTTGTCACGCCGTGCCGAAGTGATGTTCCACATGCGCGAACTCGTCGATGTGAATCGTAAAGAAATTGCTGCCATGTTGAGCGCCGAGCACGGCAAAGTGCTCTCCGATGCCTTAGGTGAAGTTGCTCGTGGCTTGGAAAACATTGAATATGCCTGTGGTATTCCCAATCTCTTGAAGGGTGGCTATAGCGAGCAAGCTTCTGCTGGAGTAGACGTGTACAACATTCGTCAACCTCTTGGCGTTGTTGCCGGTATCACCCCGTTCAACTTTCCTGCAATGGTGCCGATGTGGATGTTTGCCAATGCACTGGGCTGCGGCAACACGTTCATTTTGAAGCCAAGCGAAAAAGACCCATCGGTCACCATGTTCATTGCCGAGTTGCTCAAGCAGGCTGGCCTTCCCGACGGCTGCTTCAACGTTGTGCACGGCGACAAGGTGGCAGTCGACCGCATACTTGATCACCCCGATATTGCAGCGATTTCATTCGTTGGCTCTACGCCTATTGCAAAATACATTTACGAAACCGGCACACGAAACGGAAAGCGTGTTCAAGCTTTAGGTGGCGCAAAAAACCATATGCTCGTGCTCCCCGATGCCGACCTCAACATGGCTGCTGATGCTGCGGTCAGTGCTGCTTACGGTTCTGCGGGCGAACGTTGCATGGCCATTTCTGTATTGCTTGCACACGACTCCATTGCCGATGCACTCATTTCCAAAATTGAAGAGCGCATCCCCAACATCACTGTTGGTGCAGGCGACGACCCTACGAGCGAAATGGGTCCGCTCATCACCGGCGAACATCGCGACAAGGTAGCTACGTACATTGCAGGCGCTACGCAAGAAGGCGCAACGCTCGTGGTTGATGGGCGCACCGATGTTCCTGCACAAGGCTTCTACTTGAAGCCAAGCCTCATCGACAATGTCGCACCTGGCATGAAGTGTTACGACGATGAAATTTTTGGTCCGGTCTTGTCGGTTGTTCGTGTGAAGAGCTACGACGAAGGCGTTCAACTCATCAACGACAACCTCTACGGCAACGGCACAGCAATCTTCACCCGCGACGGTGGCGCTGCTCGCCAGTTCCAATTCGACATCAATGTGGGCATGGTAGGCATCAACGTGCCTGTTCCCGTACCCGTGTCGTACTACTCATTTGGCGGTTGGAAGTCGAGCCTCTTCGGCGACCAGCACATGTACGGGCCAGAGGGCATTAACTTCTACACCCGTTCCAAAGTGGTGACTTCGCGCTGGCCAGACCCACGCACATCAACTGTCGATCTTGGATTCCCTCAAAATCGTTAGACCTTAGTTATTTGCCGGTGTAAAAAGCATCGGCAACATCGAGTGCCTCATTGATGATGGCTAATCCGTTACGCATTTCCTGATCGGAAATGACCAATGGTGGCACCACGTGCAAACGATTGAAGTGCGTAAATGGCCACAGGTTCTTCGCTTTGCACGCTGCTGCCAAATCGGCCATTGGCTGTGCAGCGGGCCCTGATGCATTGAACGGAACAAGTGGCTCACGTGTTTCGCGATCGCGCACCAGTTCAATTGCCCAAAAAACACCCAAGCCTCGCACGTCGCCCACGCTGGGGTGCTTCGCTTTTAGCTTTTCAAGTTCTGGCCCAATGATGTCTGCACCTAAATGTCGCGCGTTCTCCACAATCTTTTCTTCTTTGAAGATATTGATAGAAGCAACTGCCGATGCACAGGCAAGTGGATGACCGCTATAAGTGAGACCACCCGGGTATGGCTTTTGACGGAAAGTTTCAGAAATGCGATCAGAAATGATGACGCCACCCAACGGCAGATAACCCGAGTTCACGCCTTTAGCGAAACAAATGAGATCGGGCGCAACGTTCCAATGATCTACGGCAAACCATTCGCCGCAACGACCAAAGCCCGACATCACTTCATCGCAAATCATCACAATGCCAGTGCGGTCGCATATGTCGCGCACGCCCTGCAAGTAGCCAGGTGGTGGTACCAAGATGCCATTGGTTCCGACAACGCTTTCTAAAACGATGGCGGCAATATTGTTTGCACCCTCCACCATGATGACGTCTTCAAGATGCTGCAGTGCGCGTTCGCTTTCTTCAACATCGCTTTGGGAATAAAACTGCGAACGGTACGGGTATGGCCCCCAGAATTTAATGATGCCCGGCGTTGATGGTTCACTGCCCCATCGCCGCGGGTCGCCAGTCATTTGAATTGCTGCTGCAGTTCCACCGTGATAACTGCGATACGTGGTGAGCACTTTGTGGCGGCCAGTGTGAACACGTGCCATGCGCATTGCGTTTTCTGTTGCCTCTGCTCCACCATTGGTGAAAAACACCATGTTTAAATCGCCAGGAGCGAGTTCACAAATGAGTCGCGCTGCTTCACTTCGTGCATCGTTGGCATGTATCGGAGAAATGGTGCACAAGCGGTCTGCATATTCTTTGATTGCCGCAATGAGTTTTGGATGCTGATGACCGATGTTGACGTTGACGAGTTGGCTAGAAAAGTCGAGGTACTTTCGACCCGTCTCATCCCAAAACCACGCTCCTTCGCCACCTGCAACGACAAGTGGGTTCAACGTGCTCTGCGCCGACCATGAATGAAAGACGTGCTTGCGGTCGTTCGCAAATGCCTGAGATGGATTGGTGTCGAGAATTGCCATGCCGTAAGACTAGAACAGCCCGACGATGTTGCCCTCGTCGTCAAGGTCGATGCTTTCCGCAGCGGGCGCAGAGCCAAGACCCGGCATGGTGCTCATGTCGCCGCAGATGGGATACACAAAGCCTGCTCCCACAGAGGCGCGCACTTCACGCACGCGCAAAATATGACCCGTTGGCGCCCCTTTGAGGGTGGGGTCAGCTGAAATGCTGAGGTGTGTTTTAGCAATACATACAGGCAAATGACCCATCCCAAGATGCTCGTAACGATCGAGTTGCTCATTCGCCAAGTCGGAATACTCCACACCAGCTGCCCCGTAAATTGAAGTGGCCACCTTTGCAATTTTTTCGCGTAGAGAAAATGAGTCGGGGTACAACATGGAAAACGTGGTGGGTTCGTTGCATGCTTCCACCACTGCATGCGCAAGTTCTACGGCACCTGCTCCGCCGTCGGCGAAATGCGTGCACACAGCAACTCGCGCACCCATCTCTTGTGCAATGCGACGAATCGCTTCGTGTTCACTTGCGTGATCTGTAGGAAATGCGTTAATTGCCACGACGGGCGAAACACCATGCACTTGTACATTTTCAATTTGCTTACGCAAATTGGCAGCACCTGCCAAAACATGTTCTGGGTTTTCTTCTAAGAGTTCTGGGGGCAGAGGTTTGCCGGCAACAATTTTGTACTCGCCACTATGCGCTTTTAACGCACGTACGGTTGCCACCAGAACTGCGGCATCGGGTTTCAAACCAGACACTCTGCATTTGATATTGAAGAAACGCTCGGCGCCCATGTCGGCGCCAAAACCAGCTTCAGTAATGACATAGTCGGCCATACGCATTGCCATGAGGTCGCCCATGCCATTGCCCCCGCTGCACGCAGGTGTTCTGCAGTAACTGCTTCACCAGTGGTGGTGTACCCCACCACTATGCGACCCAGGAGTTGACGCAAATCTTACAACGAAGTCGATAGCCCCCGAAGTGCCATCACGTCCGACGCAGCCGTGATGTCGAAACCCGTATCGCGTGCAACTCCGTCCATCTTGCCCCCACGGCCAATGGCGATGGCACGTAGTGACCTGTCGTTCACATCGAGCGCACGGCGCCATGTGATGTTGTCTAAGTCGAGGCCAAGTTCATTGCCACGAAAGAGATGGTTGTCGAGCATCGCGGCAAGCAAGTTGTGTGCTGCTGTCACCGCATGGAAGTCGCCCGTGAGATGCAGGTTCAGGTTCTCCATGGGAACCACTTGGCTGTACCCACCGCCTGCGGCTCCGCCTTTGATGCCAAAGGTGGGCCCCATTGAGGGCTGGCGCAACGTGAGCACCGCTTTTTGGCCAATGCGCCCCATTGCTTGGCCAAGACCCACTGAGGTGGTGGTTTTCCCTTCGCCCAATGGCGTTGGCGTAATAGCTGTGACCACCACATATTTGCCCGAAGGACGGCTCTGAAGCGCTTCTAAGGCTCCCAACTTGATCTTTGCAACTCCAGGGCCATAGGCCTCTAAAAACTCAATAGGCAGGTTGAGCTGGCTCGCAATTTCGCCGAGTGGCACGAGCTGTGCCCGACGCGCAATATCGATGTCGGAGGGAAACGACACGGGCTTTAGTGACCACCCAGGTACGCAGCACGTACGGCTGGGTCGTTCAGCAAGTCGGTACCCAGACCAGTTTTCACCACATGCCCAGTTTCCAAAACATACCCGCGGTGCGCACGGCGCAATGCTTGCGATGCATTTTGTTCTACAAGCAGCACTGTTGTTCCTTGCTTGTTGATTTCGGTAATGATGTTAAAAATTTGCGCGATGAGTTTTGGAGCAAGACCCATAGAAGGTTCGTCAAGCAGCAATAAACGTGGACGGCTCATGAGTGCACGACCAATGGCAAGCATTTGCTGCTCACCACCAGAGAGTGTGCCCCCCAATTGAGTGATGCGTTCTTGCAAACGCGGAAAGAGTTCTAACACGCGTGCAAGGTCGGCGTCTTTAGCGCTCGACTTGTGATCTTTGCGAGTGTACGTACCCATGTCGAGGTTCTCACGAACGGTCATACCGGGGAAAATGCCACGACCTTCTGGTGACTGACAAATACCCAACTTCACACGTTCGTGCGAGGGCATGTTCGTAATGTCTTTGCCTTCAAAAGTAACGCTGCCACCCACCACATTGCGCAAGCCAGAGATGGTGCGCATGGTTGTGGTTTTGCCGGCACCATTGGCACCCACAAGTGTGACAATTTCACCTTCATTGACAGTGAAAGAAATACCTTTCAACGCCTCAATTTTCCCGTAAGCAACACGGAGATCTTGCACCTCAAGCATCATCGTCGGGCACTCCTAAATACGCAGCAACCACTGCAGGGTTGTCTTGCACTTCACTTGGCGTACCCGTTGCAATGACTTTGCCAAAGTCGAGCACCACAATGCGGTCGGTGACACCCATCACCAAGCTCATGTCGTGTTCAATGAGCAACACGGTGTACCCCTGCGCGCGAATTTTGCGAATGAGATCCATGAGCTCAACTTTTTCCGCAGGCGTAAAGCCAGCAGCAGGTTCATCGAGACACAAGAGTTGTGGCTTGGTAGCAAGCGCACGTGCGATTTCGAGTCGACGCTGATAGCCGTAGGGCAAATTGCGCGCTGCATCGCCAGCACGGTCGGCAATGCCCATAAAGGTGAGCAACTCCATTGCCGTATTGCGGCCTTCTGCTTCTTCACGATGATGACGTGGCAAGCCAAGAAGTGCTCCGCCCACGCTGGTGCGATGATTCGCATCGGCACCCACCATCACATTTTCAATTGCAGTCATGTCGGGGAACAAACGAATATTTTGGAACGTGCGTGCAATGCCGCGCTTGGTAATTTGAAAACGCTTTAAGCCGGCAAGAGGCGCACCATCAAAATGCACTCCACCACTCGTCGCCGCATACACGCCCGTCATCACATTGAAGCAAGTAGTTTTGCCGGCGCCGTTTGGCCCGATGAGACCAAGAATCTCACCGCGGCGAATAGCGAAGGTGACGTCGTCGAGAGCGGTAACACCACCGAACTGCATGGTGACATGATCGAGTTCTAGAAGATTGTCGCTCATGGTCACTCCTTGCTTCCCAGAGCAGTTCCGGTTGACGGCTTCCACGACTCGAGCCAGCGCTCTTTACGTATTTTGCGCGGAATGAGACCCTGTGGCCGGAAAACCATTACCAGTACCAGTGCGACACCAAATACAAACACGCGCTTGTCGGCAAAACCACGGAAACGCTCTGGCATCCACGCCACCAATGCCCCACCGACAACGGCTCCCCACATGTTTCCGGCGCCACCGAGCACAACTGCTGCGAGGAACAAAATAGACAGTTGCAACGGGAAGTTATTGGGGTTAATGAATTGCACCTTGCCGGCATACAGCGAACCCGCAAGACCACCAATAGCTGCACCGATAGCAAATGCCCACAATTTAAATTTGAATGTGTCGACACCCATGAGTTCTGCTGCGTCTTCGTCTTCACGAATGGCGTTCCAGGAACGGCCCACGCGACTATTTTCCAAGCGACGTAACAAGAAAATCACAATCAAAATAGTGGTGAAACCTAAAAAGTAGTAAGGCTTTGCGTCGAGTACGCCAAACTTCAATGGCCCAATACTTGGGGGCGTAGCAATGTTGCTAATACCGCGACTGTCTCCGAGCCAATGCAAGTTGTTTGCAGTAATACGAATGATTTCGCCGAAGCCGAGCGTGACGATGGCCAAATAGTCACCGCGCAATCGCAATGTTGGTGTTCCCAAAATGACACCGGCAAGCATGGACACCAATACGGCAATGGGCATGCACAAGAGCCACGGCAAGTTGGCGTGTTGGCTCGACAAAATAGCAACCGTATATGCGCCAACGGCGTAGAAGCCCACGTAACCAAGGTCAAGCAGCCCTGCAAGACCCACCACGACGTTGAGGCCCAACGCCACTAAAACGAAAATCACTACTTGGTCGGTGAGCACGCTCGGGAAACTGGTTCCGGGTGTCTCGACAATCCAACCCAACACCGGCACATTTGGCCACCAGGGCAACAGATACAACGCGAGAATGCAAATGGCCCCGAACGACCAACGCACAGAACGCGACTGCTTCGCCAGGGCTTCACCTAAACGCGAGACAGAACGTGTTCCAGAGGTAACGCTTCTTAAAGATTCAGACAAACTCATACACGCGCCTTAGCTAGCGATTCACCCAAAAGACCCGTTGGGCGGAACATCAACACCACAAGTAACAACACAAAGGCAATGACGTCTTTCCATTCGCCTCCGAAAAGCGCCGAGCCATAGTTCTCTGCAAGGCCAAGGACTATTCCACCCAGCAAAGCGCCTTTGAGGTTTCCAATGCCGCCAAGCACTGCTGCAGTAAAGCTCTTCACACCGAGTAGGAACCCGATGTTGAACTTCGACTGGTCGTACACCAAAGTGAACATCATTGCTGCCCCACCAGCCATCACGCCGCCGAGTAGGAAAGTAATCAAAATAACGAAGTCAACATTGACTCCTAATATTTTTGCCGTTTCAACATCTTGCGCAACAGCACGTACACCACGACCTAGGCGGGTGCGATTCACAAACAACAACAATGCAGTCATCATGAGCAAAGCACCAATGATGACAATGACGTAGTCAATACGAATATCGGTTCCGAACAATTGAAAAAGTGTTTTCTTCTCAAGAACACGTGGGGTTTGATACTGCTCGCGGTCGCGTGGACCCCAAATGGCAACGGCTTCGGTAATTGCAGTTGACGCACCAATTGCCGAGATAAGAAAAGCTAAACGCGGAGCCTGACGTCCACGGCGGAAAATATTGAGATACATCCAAGCAATGGGCCCAGTGCCAATGATGCCGAAGATGAGGTTTGACTTCGGTGTATCGAAGAAAACAAGCCCCACAACAAATGCAGTAACGAACGCCAGCACCACTGCGCCGAATTGGTCGCCAGAACCACGCAGAGGACGGTATGCCGCGCGCTCTAGCGCAACTGCACCTGCGCCCGAGAGAACCATGGAACCGAGTAAACAGGCCAACAAAATGAGAACAAGTTGGAACCCGGTGCGATACGGGTAATCGCCCGCTTCCAACATGGGAAGCCCCAACACATTGGTTGCCGTAATGAGCGAGGCAAATGTGCCGATCATGAAAATTTCTGAGTGGGCAAAGTTGATGAGGCGCAACACGCCGTACACCAAGGTGTAGCCCAATGCCACGAGGGCATAGATGGAACCCAGCGCTACGCCGGTCACCGTGAGGTCCCAAAATGTTCTGTAAATCAGCCAGTCGCGCATGTGTCCCCGAGAACGAAGTTGTTCCCCTGTTGTCTAGCAGAAATTGTCATATATAAAAGAATGGCCGGGAACATTTGTTCCCGGCCATTCTCAAAAAGTTTCTCTCAGCGAGAGAAGGAGTTTTATTCGATCAAACCGATAACGGCAATTGCGCCTGCTTCTACCTTGTAGGCATAAACAGCGTTTCCTGCAACTTCACCAGTCTCATCCCACTTGATCTGCTTGGTAACACCAGCAGCATCGTAGGTTCCGAGGAACTCAAGAACGCCAGCGCGGTCGGTCTTACCAGCAGCAATTGCGGCAAGGAATGCCTTTGCTGCGTCGTAAGCCTCTGCACCGTAGGTCTGTGGTGTTTCGCCAGGGAACTTGGCTGTGTAAGCAGCAGCAAATTCAGCGTTTGACGCACCATCTGCACATGTGCAAGTGATGATGGATCCATCAGCAGCAGGACCTGCAGCTTCGATGAAACCATTGTCTTTTACGCCGTCACCGAACACAAGTGTTGCGGTCACGCCAGCGTCACGAAGTTGCTTGGCAAGCTTGCCAGCTTCTGCGTAGTAGCCGCCGTAGAAAATTGCATCTGGAGCAGCTTCTTTCATCTTGCTGACAGCAGCTGAGAAGTCAGCAGCCTTAGGGTCGATTGAATCGCTTGCAACAACAGCAGCACCAAGAGTTGTCTTCACAATGTCGGCAAGACCTTTACCGTATTCTGAAGCGTCGTCGATGACGCCAACTTTGGCTGCAGCCAATGTCTTTTGGATGTAAGTAGCAATGGCAGGGCCTTGCTTGTCGTCACCAGCAAGTGCGCGGTGGAAAACTTTCCAGTTGTTGTCATTCAAATCAGCGTTTGTTGCCGAAGGAGTAATGATGGCAAGACCTGCTGCATCGAACAATGGGTTAGCTGCTTTTGACTCACCCGAGAATGCAGGTCCAACGATGCCAAGAATGCTGGCGTCGTCAATTGCCTTCTGAGCAAGTGCTGGAGCTTGTGCTGGGTCACCTTGTGAGTCGAAGTCAACAAGTCCAACCTGGCAACCAGGGTTTGCGGTGTTGAATTCACTCACGGCAAGGTCTGCACCAGCGCGAATGTTTTTACCGAGGTTGCCGGCATCGCCTGAAAGCGCACCAAAGAAAGCGATTGAAACGCCATCACAGGTGACGCCGTCAACAGCTGCTGCTGCGGTGTCTTCGGTTACTACGGTGTCTTCTGAAACTGAACCTTCACTGTCGCTACCGCAAGCTGCAGTAACGAAGGCAAGGCTCACTGCGATTGCGCCTGCGCGCAACAGAGTGGATTTCTTCATTATTTTCTCCCCTTGTTCTATGAGTCGACTTTGACCCACAGGTTGGTTGGTGGTTACCGCAAGGTTAGACCGTCTTTACGAAACGTTCAACAGGTGACATTTGGCTCAGGATCTGTCATTTCCCTAATAAAATAAGGGCTTCAAGAGACTTGCAGGCGTACCGTCAACTTTTGGGCTGAAAATGGGGCCTTTTTGGCTACCGACACCCGAAATAGGCACGACCCCTTGCGGGAGGCCGCCACCAGGTATTTCCCCGACACCGTGCAACTCCCACTGCTGCGGGTCCAGGTGGTTTTCCCTTTCGACATCGTTGAGGCAATGCGGGTAAGCAAGAGTTTTGACTTTGTCTTGAGCACGACAGTTTTTTGGAGCAAACCGCCCACAACAACTTTTGGAATTGCTTGCGATGCCGCCGCTTCAGTGGCCCCCAGTGCCTCGACACTGAATGTAGGAGTTGACCCGTTCGCGAGCCCGCCCACCGTGCAGGTCACCGCAGTTGTTCTGCATACCTCTACACCATCGGATGTTTTCACCACATAGCCAGTTGGTAAGC
>JAPKZV010000199.1 GCA_026393585.1 Actinomycetota bacterium | reverse complement strand
CGTTGGTCGCCCAAACGTCGGTAAAAGCACACTGTTCAACCGCTTCGTTGGCGGACAAGTTGCCATTGTTGAAGACCGTCCAGGAATCACGCGCGACCGAAATACCCACGATGCCTCGTGGTTGGGTCGTGAGTTCAGCGTTACCGATACTGGGGGCTGGATGCCTGGAGGAAGCGACCTCGAAGAAAAGGTATCGCGCCAAGTTGAGCAAGCGGTCAAAGAAGCAAACCTTGTTCTCTTTATAGTCGATGCCTCGGTTGGAGCAACTGACGATGACGAGCGCATCGGAATGTGGTTGCGTAAATCAGGAGCAACCGTTCTCGTCGTTGCCAATAAATCAGACAACGAGCGTCGCGAAAATGACAGATGGAATTTTCTTTCACTCGGCCTTGGTGAGCCGTGGCCAGTTTCTGCCTTGCATGGGCGTCGTTCTGGAGACCTGCTCGATGTCATCATTTCAGAACTTGGTTTAGATACACAAGAAGCTCCCGAAGTTGAAGAAGTCGACAACTCGCACTTAGAGCCATCAGATCCAGCGCTTAAAGGTGTGCCTCGTGTTGCCATCGTTGGTCGGCCAAACGTTGGCAAGAGCACATTGTTCAACAAAATTGTTGGTGAAGAGCGCAGTGTGGTTCACGACATGTCGGGTACCACCCGCGATGCAATTGACACTTTGATTGAAACCGTCGACGGCAAACTCATTCTTGTAGATACAGCAGGTATGCGGCGTCGTTCGAAAATTGACGACTCCGCTGAGTATTACTCACTCGTACGAGCTTTGCGTGCAGTTGATGAGTCAGACATTGCGCTTCTTGTAATCGACTCCACGGAAGGCGTCACAAGCCAAGATCAGCGCTTGGCTGAACGTATTGACGCCGCCGGTTGCCCGCTCATCGTTATTTTGAACAAATGGGAAGTTCTCGACACAGAGCGCCGTGAACAAGTGACGGCCGAAATGGCGCGCAAGTTGTACTTCATTGGCGACGCCCCCATTTTGCGCGTCTCGGCATTGACTGGCAAAGGTGTCCACCGTTTGTTGCCAGTGTTGAAAGACTCCATTGAGCAATATCACCGTCGTGTGCCGACCCGCGATGTGAACCGCGTGATGTCCGATGCACAGCAAAAACACCCAGCTGCTGGCGGAGCTCGCGTGCTGTATGCCCTCCAAGGTGCGTCAGACCCACCAACGTTTACTCTATTCGTCAACCGAGAACTCCCAGGTTCGTACCTGCGCTATCTCGAACGTTCTATTCGTGAGGCCTTCAAGTTCGGTTCCACGCCCATCAAATTGCGCGTTAGGCGCAGGGCGGAGTAGTCATGCCTTGGTGTGAACCATGTGCAAAATATTTCACCCCAACTGCAATGACTGCAGAGGGGTCATGCCCCGATTGTGGCGATAAGCCGTCGTTGCCAAATGCACACGGAAAAATCACTGCCGACAACTTGAATTTGCGAGAACTTGCAGGGATGACTGAAGCTGAAGCAAAGGCACCATGGCACTTCAAGATGCTCCTCGGTGCTCTCGTTTTGTATCTCACTTGGAGGGTAATCGACCTTTTCTCGTAGACTTGTTGCACGGGCTGTAGCGCAGCTTGGTTAGCGCGCTTGTCTGGGGGACAAGAGGTCGTGGGTTCAAATCCCGCCAGCCCGACAATTGACTTCTCGCACGTAGGCGAGTTTTCACATTGAGGGGTTGTGCAAATGAAAATTGCAGGGTCGGTTGTTTTGGTAACAGGAGCCAACCGGGGTCTCGGTGCTGAGTATGTGCGCCAGTTGCTCGATCGTGGGGCGTCGAAGGTTTACGCCGCAGCGCGCAACCCTGAAACAATCACCACTCCAGGAGTCGTGCCCATCAAGCTCGACGTGACGAGCGCAAGCGATATAGCCGCAGCTGTTCAAGCGTGTGGCGACCTCACAATGCTCATCAATAACGCCGGAGTTGTTATTGGTGGTCGCATTATGGCTGAACATTCTTTAGAGAATGCCAAAGCAGAGTTTGAAACCAATGTTTGGGGTCCGTTCAATTTGTCAAAGTCATTTGCACCCGCACTTGCTGCAAATGGTGGTGGGGTCATTGTGAACGTTTTGTCTGCAGTGTCGTGGCTTTCAATGAAAGAAGTTGCTACTTACGCAATGTCAAAGTCGGCTGCTTGGTCGATGACAAATGGTTTGCGCCTCGAGTTGGCTCGTCAAGGAACTCTTGTGGTCGCTGTTCATCCCGCATTTATTGATACCGATATGGCAGCAGGTGTTGACATGCCTAAAACTTCGCCTCATCAGGTGGTGGAACGCACACTCGATGGTGTTGAACAGGGTGTGCCCGAAGTTCTGGCCGACGACACTTCCGCATTCGTGAAAAATAGTTTGCCGAAACACATCGAAACCTTCTATCCAAAAGTGGCAGCTCCACGGCCTTGAAGTTCGTTCTGAAACTCGTATTGAGTTGTGCAGTCTTTTGCGCTGGGCTGTCGGTGCCTGTTCGCGCGGAAAGTTCTGAGGTCCTCAACATCAAGGAGTCGCTCATTGGTGATGCGCGGCAAGTTGTGGTGGTGGAAAATACGAAGAAAGAAAGCACTTCGGCAACTTTGAGCATTTATGCCAAAGGTGATCAGGGCTGGCGCAAGCAAATGGCGTCTATTGCTGTGCGAATCGGCAGAAGTGGTTTCTCTGCGCGCCATCGGGAAGGCGATGGCACCACGCCGATGGGGTCGTTTCGCATTCAGTCTGTCTTCGGTATCGTGCCTGTTCCGTCCACCGGGTACCCGTATATCAGGCTGAAAGAGAACTACTGCTGGGTACTGCGCTCGTCTCAAAAAACATACAACTCACTTGTGAAAGGAAGTCCTTGCGTAAGTGGAGATGAAAATCTTTTTCGTATTGCCAAGGCGGGCCCCTATCGGCGCAGCATTGTTCTTGACTTCAATATGAATCCCGTGATCCTTGGTCATGGGGGAGCAATATTTATTCATTCACACTCATATGACGGTGCCGGAAATACGAAGCCAACATCAGGATGTGTGAGTTTGACCAATGGGCAGCTGGTGAAGTTGCTGAAACTTCTCGATGCCAGCCTCCAGACGAGGGTGATTATGGGAACGAAAAGTTTCCTAACTTCTTGATCTCGTTGAAGTGTTCCGCTTCTGTGGTGAGAAAAATCACTCGATCAACACCTAGTTCTGCAAATGACTCGAGGTAGGACTGGTTATTTGTGTGCTGTGCATCCCAAGGCATCCAAATAGAGATGTTCGAGTGGGTATCGCACTTGCGTGCTTCTTTTTGGTAGGCGGCGAGAATACTCGTGAGGTCTTCGTGGTTCCAGCGAATGTTGATTGCGCAATTCATCTGTGCGGCGAGTACAGCGAGCTGTGCGCTGTTGACTCCAATGGTGATGGGTGGCTCCATC
>JAPKZV010000021.1 GCA_026393585.1 Actinomycetota bacterium | reverse complement strand
ACTGGAATTGCGCGATGAAAACTTCGACGACTTCTGCATCACTCCTTTCCACCCACGTGAATTAGAAGCACGTTTGCGGCATCTCACGCATTCAGAAGGCGACGTGGTGCGCGCTGAAATGATCGACTACGCCGGCCTCAGTTTGAACCTCGAGACCTACCAGGCAACATTTGAGGGCCAGCCTCTCGACCTCACGTACATGGAATACGAGTTGTTGAAGTTCCTTGCCCAGAACCCTGGAAAAGTATTCACGCGTGAAATTTTGCTGTCGCGCGTGTGGGGTTATGAGTACTACGGCGGTGCACGCACAGTTGATGTGCACATTCGTCGTCTGCGCGCAAAGCTTGGCGAAGAACATGCCAACCTCATTCAAACTGTGCGCAGTGTGGGCTACCGCTTTGGGCAGTCACGCTGGAATGGCTAGTACGTTTTTCTAACCAACAATTGCTTCAAAGCCAAGCAACACTGCAAAAAAGAAGAAGGTTAACGCTGCACCAATTTTGATGGTGCGCTCAGGAAGACGCGCCCCCATCGCACGGCCGACCACAATGGCAAGTGCATCAGCAATCACCATTCCTACAGTGGAACCCAGCCACGTGCCCACTACACCTTCGCGCGTTGCCAAGGTAATGGTGGCAAGCATTGTTTTGTCGCCAAGTTCGGCGAGGAAAAATACGGTTCCCACTGCTATCACTACATGCTTTGCAGTTTTGTTTGCTCGTGCGGTGTCGTCGTCGGTGAGTTCATCGCCACGCAGAGTCCATAGTCCGAATCCGACAAATGCCAAAGCCGCGACCGCGTTAATGGGTCGCGTGGGAAGTGCTGCACCGAGTATCGCCCCGATACCAACAGAGGCAAGGTGCACCAAAGCCGTTGCAAGTGTGATGCCAATGAGAACAGGAAGTGTTTTATAGCGAGTAGCAAAAGCCAACGCCATCAACTGGCTTTTATCGCCAAGTTCAGCAACAAAAATCACTCCAAGGCTGAGGAAAAAAGCGTGAAACATTAAGCGAGCTTCTGAATACGTCGCGAAATAGTTGCATGTGTACGCAACATATTGTCGATTTTTGTGCTCACCAGTTCCTTGTTGCGCACTACTGCTGTGCCGTTCACAATGGTGTCTCGTGCACTGAGTGGCCCACAACGCAACCATGCTTCGATCGGGTCGGCAAGGGCACCAGCAAAAGCAGGGCCGGTGAGTTGCCATACGGCAAGGTCGCCCACTGCCCCAACGCTGATTTCACCAATTTCACCAATACGTCCCAAGCACCCTGCGCCACCGATGGTGGCTACTTCTAATGCCATCCGCGCTGTTCCGGCATACGCACCGCTCTTGAGTTTTGCTAACAGCATTGCTTGACGAGCTTCCAACCACAACGACGCGCTGTCGGCCGACGAAGAGCCATCGACACCAAGACCTACATGCACACCTGCAGCACGCAGGTCGACTACTGGCGAGATGCCCGACGCCAAAATGAGATTGCTACTCGGGCAATGTGCTGCGCCTACTCCTGCTGCACCCAAACGTTTCACTTCATCTTCATTGGGCATCACACAGTGCGCCACCCAAGTTCTATTTGTGCACCAACCTGTTCGTTCTAAATACTCCATGGGGCGACACCCAAAAGTTGCAACAGAAAATGCATCGTCTTCGCTGTTCTCGGCGAAGTGTGTATGTAAACGCACATCAAGTTGTTCCGCAAGTTCGGCCGAACGCACCATGAGTTGCTCAGTCACGCTAAAAGGTGAACATGGAGCAAGAGCAATACGCACCATGGCACCGTGCGCACGATCGTGATGTTTAGCTACGGCTTCAGCAGAGAGACGCAAAATATCGTCGTCATCTTGCACCACATCATCGGGGGGAAGGCCACCATCTTTCACACTCAAAGACATTGAGCCACGCGTGGGGTGAAAACGCATTCCTAGATCTTTTGCTGCATCAATTTCTGCAGTTAATAAATCTCCTGCACCGTGCGGGTGCAAATACAAATGATCTGTTGAAGTGGTACAACCCGAAAGTGCGAGTTCTGCAAGACCAACCCATGCGCTCACATGAACTGCCTCTTCGTCGATCGCGCGCCACAACGGATACAACGTTTGTAACCACCCAAAAAGTGGTGCATTGGTCATTGGTGGGTAGGCACGCGTCAGGTTTTGATACAAGTGATGATGCGTATTGATGAGCCCAGGCGTTACTAAACAATTACTTGCATCAATCACCTCTGCCGCTTCAGGTGGAACGTCAAGAGAAGTGCCCACTCCTGAAATGAGGCCATTGGTAATAGCTACCCAACCACCTGGTAATTCACGCCGAGCGGCATCGACCGTTGCAACTAACAGCGCATTGCGCACCAGCAGATCGGCGCGCATGGTGATTAAACGTTGAGGTCGAGAAGTTCGCTATCGGCGTTGCGCACTTCACCGTCTTTATACAAAAGGTGGCCAAGAAGCGCTGCAATGCCAGCAGTGGACAGCCCAACGATGATGGGGAAGATCACAAGTGCGATAACGAGAATGATGGCGCCAGGCATGTTCTTAGCGTAGTGGCTTGTAGGCCCAAGCTTCTATCTCCACTTGGCCATTTGCAGGAAGCGACGCAACGCCAATAGTGCTGCGTGCAGGGCGGCTATTGCCAAAGCCTGCAACATAGGCCTCGTTGAAGATACTGAAGGTTTCCATATCGGTGAGGAAACAGAGGGTTTTTTTCACATCGTTGATATTTGCACCCATTTCAGCAAGGCGCTCTTTCAAATTCTTCACGGCTTGTGTGGTTTGAGCCGACACACCTTTTTGCATCACACCGTCTTTAAGGCCGAGTTGACCCGACACAATGATCCAGTCGCCAGCACGTACAACCGGGGTGTACGGACCAATGGGTGCCGGAGCTTTAGCTGTTTTCTTCACAGCTACTTTTTTTGCCAGAGCTTTTTTCGCTGGGGCCTTTTTTGCTGGTGCTTTCTTTTGTGCTGCCATACACACACCCTAACTTCTTCACGCTTCTTCATCTATAGTTTGGCGGCATGCAGTATTCCCGTCGGCAGTTTCTCATTCGTGGTGCAGGCGCTGGGCTTTCCGTTGCTCTTGCTCCATCACTCCTTGCGGCCTGTGGTGGAAGTGGCGGCAACACACTCGATTTGAACACCGTCAGCTTGGTGCAGCGATTCCCTAAAGATGTGCTCACCCCGGGGCGCATTCGCTTGCCTATGTCATTGGGCAATACAGAAGGAATTGTCACCACGCAAAGTGGCGTCAAGATCCCAGAGTCATTGCGCTTCGTGGTATCTGATCTCGATGGCAACGCGCTGTTCGAAGACGACTTTGTTGTGCAGGCTCATATCACCGATGTTCCACAACCGTATTGGCCCCTTGTTGTCGATCTCAAAGAGCCCGGCACCTACATCATCTCGCTTTCTGGATTCGATGCTGCGGGTGCAGCATTTCAGGTAAAAGATGCAAGCGAAGTTGCTATTCCTACAGTTGGGTCGCCATTGCCACCTATCGATACTCCAACAACACAAAATGCACGTGGCATTACTCCTATATGTACACGCAAGCCAGAGCCTTGCCCACTGCACGATGTCAACTTGCGCGACGCCCTCACGATGGGCAAACCCGTGGTGTATCTCTTAGGCACGCCTGCTTATTGCCAAACAGGAACCTGCACACCGGCACTCGACGCTTTATTGAGTGCTCATGAAAGCTTCGGCGACCGAGCAATTTTCATTCATGCCGAGGTGTACACCGACACAACGGCAACAGTTTCTGCGCCAGCCGTTACCGCTCACAAAATGACATTTGAACCAGCGCTCTTCATTACCGATGCCACAGGGAAACTTGTGGAACGACTAGATGCGATTTTTGATAGCAGCGAAGTGCTTGAAGCACTGCGGCTGAACGGAATTAGCTGAAGCTGTTTCCACAACCGCAGGTGCGGCTGGCATTTGGGTTGTTGATTGCGAAGCCTGCATCTTGCAAGCCATCTTTGTAGTCGAGGCTTGCGCCTTCAAGAAGCTGTGCTGAAGCTGGGTCAACAACGACGCGAACATCACCAAAGGTGAGTGTTTGGTCATCAGAGGCAACATCACCATCGAAATACATCTCGTAAGAGAAACCTGAGCAACCACCAGGGCGAACGGCAACGCGCAAAGCGAGTTCGGTTGCCCCTTCAGCCTCAAGCAATTGCTTGACCTTGACTGCTGCTGTATCGGTAAGAGTGATCATGAGCAAATGATAGCGGTACATTGGGTTCATGGCGAGCGCAGATACCAACCTTTCTGAGGGGTCTACCCCAGGCTCTTCTGGCCCAATGCCAAGCCCCGACGCCATTCGCCACCTTCTGCGTGCGGTCATTGACCCCGAGCTCGGCGACAACATTGTTGACCTGGGCATGGTGGGCGATATCACAGTTTCCCCCGAGGGCCTCATTCGCATTGGTATCAAGCTCACCATTAAGGGTTGCCCATTGCGTGCTCAAATCAAAAAAGACATCGAGTCGCGCGTCAAAACTCATCCGCTCATCACCAAGGTGTCTATCGACTGGGGTGAAATGACACCCGAAGAACGCACTGCTGTCATGACCCGTGCGCGATGGAACGCAAAAGAACAGGCACCTGCAACTCAAGTACCCATCAACGCACGCGTGCTTGCCATTGCAAGTGGCAAAGGTGGCGTAGGAAAAAGTTCGGTAACGGTCAACCTTGCTGCAGCGTTAGCGGCACAAGGAAACACTGTTGGAGTTCTCGACGCCGACATATGGGGTTTCTCCATACCGCGCATGCTCGGCATGCCCGACCGACTTCAAGCAGAAAAAGTTGACGGCTTTGAAAAGCCAATGATCATCCCCAACGAACGCGTGCTTGGCAAAGGTGTACTCAAAGTTGTGTCAACAGGAATGCTTGTTGAAGACGAAGGCACCGCTCTCATGTGGCGTGGGCTGATGCTTACCAAAGCTGTTGAACAATTTTTGAACGATGTGCATTGGGGTCATCTTGACTACTTACTCATTGACATGCCACCAGGAACTGGCGACGTGCAAATGGGTCTTGCCCGCATGTTGCCGCGCACCGATCTAGTAATCGTCACCACTCCTGCCGTCTCTGCGCAAAAAGTTGCAATTCGCGCCGCCGACATGGCACAACGCAGTTTCTTGCGAGTTGCAGGTGTCATTGAAAACATGACCTCATTTGAATGCGACCACGGCAACTCTTATGCGCTATTTGGTACGGGTGGCGGCACTGCTCTCGCCAATGAAATTGGTGCAGAGTTACTGGGTCAAGTTCCTATTGAGGCAACAGTTGCATTGGGTGGCGACACCGGAGAACCCGTTGCACTGCACAACACCGGAAAAGCAGCAGTTGAATTTCACAACATTGCCCGCAAGCTCATCGCACAAAAAATTGCTCAGTCAGAAATGTCAGGGTGCAGTGCGCGAGTAGAAGAAGTTGCGGTTCCTGTAGCTGTGCGCTCACGTACCTAACGTCAAGCTAACTCGTTGTAACCAGGTTCATCGGGTAGTACCACTCCGAGAACCTTTCCTTCAGCATCTACACGAATGCGGGGCAAAATTGCAGGTGGAATACCTACTTTTGTCGCAGCTATTAACGCTTCATCTGCTGTGCGGTGCGGTTGGAGAAACTCTAAGTTGCGCACGGTTGGTGGCAACATTGCCAACTCACCGCGAGCGAACATTGCCAAGGCTTCATTGGGCGACACCCACAAACTCGCAATAGTTTCACCATCATCGTGCAGCGGGTCTTGTGCCTGCGGAGCACGCGCCAAGAAAAACCTTGTATCGAAGCGACGCGGTTCACCAACTGGAGTGATCCAATGACTCACATACTCAATGGCATCGGTTGCCAAGCGAAGTGACTCCTTGTCACACAGTTCGTGCATCCCCAACTTGCCATCGTGCACTTCATGGCGATACGCCTCAAAACGATCGGCCACCTCAGGGTCATCGAAGCGAATGTATTCACCTGTTTTTGTATCGCGAGCCAGCAACACGCCAGCTTCTTCAAAACATTCACGAATTGCAGCTACCCAAAAAGCGAGCCCGCCAGAAGGGATTTGTAATAAACCACTTGCTTCTTCATCGGTGAGCCCGTCACACAAATGTTCAATATGGCTGCCACCATCGATGTCGTCTAATTTTCCGCCGGGAAAAACATAAAGACCACCAGCAAATACTGCTTTCAATGTGCGCTGCATCATGAAGACTTCAATGTCTTTACTGACTTCGTCGTCACGTACCAACATCACTGTTGCAGCCATGCGAATGGGAACATCTTCGTGCATTTTTATGGCTCAATTTCTTTAGGCGGGTTACTGTGTTCATTCACATTAATGACGCCGTTGGTTTCAACAATACGCCCGTTATATGTTGCAACAATATTGACTTTCTTGCCGCTGCTCTTTTTCAAACGACGACGGAGCAATACTCGAAATGGCGGCAAGAGCAAAAGTAGTCCGACAGCATCGGTGACAAACCCTGGCACTACAAGCAAGACGCCAGCAATGAGTAAGCACACGCCATCGACCATTTCATTGGTGGGCATATTGCCAGCGGCAATTTGTTCTTTGAAACGACGAAAGACGCGCAAACCTTCGCGCTTTACCAATGCAGCCCCAGCCGCGGAAACGAGCACCAAAATAGCCAAGGTGGGAAAGAGCCCCAGCCAACTCCCCATCTTGATGAGGGCATATATTTCGGCAATGGGAAGTGCCACGAAGAGTAAAAAGAGTACGACCACTACCTTGCAGGCTAGCGAGCGATAGGTTGACGCCGTGAGCCCAGCCACGCACCATTGCCGAGCACGTGGAACTGCCTGCACCCCTTCGTGTGCGCTGTGCGCGAATGGCTATTGGGTCTGGTGGCCCCGACTTTGTAGCCAGTGCAATTGCCCTTGCGCAAAACCTGCAACTCACCATGGTGCAGCCCGTCATCAACGCAACAGGAGTTCTTCTGCATACCAATTTGGGTCGTGCCCCTCATTTGTCAGACAAACCACAGACCGTGCGTGCTTCTTCACTGGAGTTCGATGTCGCCACTGGTGCTCGTGGCTCGCGTCAAAGTTCACTATCGGTTCTCCTGTCGGAACTCACCGGAGCAGAAGATGCCGTAGTGGTCAATAACAATGCAGCGGCAGTTCTCTTAGTGCTCGCCGCAATAGCCGCTGGTCGCGATGTCACTATTGCGCGTGGTGAAAGCGTGGAAATTGGTGGTGGTTTTCGTATTCCCGATGTGCTCGAGCAATCGGGTGCTCGACTCATTGATGTAGGAACCACCAATCGCACCCGAACGAGCGACTACCGCAAAGCAATTCAGAAGCGCGGCAATGACGTTGCCTGCATCATGCGCATCCACCCATCAAATTTTCATATTCAAGGCTTTACCGAACAAGCTCCCCTTGAGGAACTCTCGCAACTTGGTGTTCCCGTCATTGCCGACATTGGTTCAGGGCTCATCGATGCTCGCTGCCAGTGGTTGTCTGGGCCACCTCCTCAATGGCTATCGCAAGAACCCGCTGCAGCACAGTGCCTGCAGGCTGGTGCGGCATTGGTGACTTTTAGTGGCGACAAGTTGCTCGGTGGCCCACAGTGCGGAATCATTGCGGGTTCACACGAACTTGTTGCGGCGTGTCGTACTCACCCTTTAATGCGTGCACTGCGACCCGGCAGTCACGTTGTAGCGGCACTGCAAGAAGTTTTGCTGAGCTACATCAATAAAACAGTCACTACCGACATTCCTTTCTGGCAAATGGCAACCACAACAACAGAAGCGCTTCAGGTTCGTGGTGAAAAAATGGCCACAGCGCTGCATCAGCAATGTGGGCTCAACGCACAACTCGTTCCTACACAAGCAATGCCAGGGGCGGGAAGCACCCCCGGGGCATTCATTAGTTCTTTTGCCTTGTCACTCACTGGCAATCATGTAGGTCAACTCCGGAAACATCGCGTTCCGGTCATTGCGCGCACAGAAAATGGCCAAACGTTGCTCGATCTTCGATCCTTCGATGCACGTGACGACGAAGAAGTTCTACTCGCACTCTCTCTTGTGAAGTAAAGAGCAACCACAATGACGCTCATTGCTACCGCAGGTCATGTTGACCACGGCAAGACATCTCTTGTTGAAGCACTCACCGGCACCAACACCGATCGTCTTGAAGAAGAAAAACGCAGAGGCCTCACCATAGATCTCGGCTTTGCGCACAGCACGGGAAGTGCTGGCGAAGTGCTTTCGTTCATTGATGTGCCCGGACACATTCGCTTTTTGCGCAACATGCTGGCTGGCGTTGGCGGCATCGACATGTGTCTTTTAGTGGTCGATGCGCGCGAAGGTTGGATGCCACAAACCCAAGAGCACTTCGACATCTTGCGCTTGCTCGGTGTTCAACACGGTGTGGTTGCGCTCACCAAGTGTGACTTGCTCTCAGAAACAGAGCGCGAAGATGCACGTCTGCTCGTTGAGATGCAACTGGAAAATACCTTTCTCAGCGATGCCGCCATTGTTGAAACAAGTATTCATGACGAATCAAGCATCGAACTTCTGCGCCAGAAAATTCTGAATATTGTTCATGCTCCTCGACAAATAAAGTCTCGCCCTCGCATTTGGATTGACCGCGTCTTTTCACTCACCGGTGTAGGAACAGTAGTAACTGGCACATTGCTCGATGCCCCACTAACAGTTGGTGCCGACATCACCATTTTGCCTGCAGGCCACAAAGGTCGTATTCGCCAGTTGCACTCGCATAATCAAGAAGTAGAAACAAGTGAACCAGGCTCACGTGTTGCGGTCAATGTGCACGGTATTTCACATAACGACATCAACCGTGGTGATGTTCTTGTTCTTCCAGAACAATGGATGTTGTCAAATACTCTCGACGTCGAACTGCACGCTCTCCCCTATCTTGCGCACTCCATTACGCGCCGCGGGCATTTCCTCATGTACATCGGGAGCGACGAAGTAGAAGTGTCATTGCGTCTCATTCAAGCCGAGTCCATTGCACCAGGCACCACGGCTAAAGCTCGTCTATACCTGCATCACCCCATTGCAGTTGCACCGCAAGACAAATTCATCTTGCGCGAAACTGGTCGCGATGAAACAGTCGCCGGTGGCATCGTTCTCGATATCGACCCTGTTCTACGCCTCACCAAAGCAGACCCTCAATACGACGTTCAACACTTACTCGATGAGCGAGGGATGATGAACACCAACGAACTCTTTCTTCGCACTGGCGTGCAGGCAACACCCACTGTTGATGATGTGATTTTTAGTAGCGCCATGTTGACCGCAGCCAAAGCCGAGGTCTTTCACATGCTCAACTCCCAACGTTCACTTGCAAGTGAACTTCAGGGAATTGACCTTGTTGGTTTACCCGATCATCTGGCACAGGCTGCTCGAACGTTTCGCCTCGAAGAAGCAGTGATTGAAAATGGTCGTTTGTATCTTCCCGAGTTGGCGCCCTCACAAAAGCAAACACACCCACTCGTTCAAGAATTCATTGATGCGTTGTTCACCCCACCCGACCCGAATGCATTTGATCGAGCACTGTTGCGCCGACTCGTTCAAGAAGGTCACTTACTTAACCTCGATGGTGTTTTTTTTGCTTCTCACACTCTCGACCGTGCACATGCTGTAGTGAAAGATCTACTCACTCAATGCCCCGATGGCATGACCACGAGTGCATTTCGCGAGGCAGCTAACACCACGCGCAAATACGCTGTACCTCTCCTTGAAGCACTCGATGCTCGCGGAATTACCCGACGACGTGGCGACCTGCGTATTGCCGGCCCTCGTTTATAACTCGCTTTTAGTGACGTTCGCGATAGTCGCGAGCAGCCCCTTCAATGGGTTCTACTTCAAGTGTGATTCCGTCAATAGCTACAACATTGACAGCTGACCCCGCAGGAATTGGTGTGGCGCGGTTTGTACGTGCGCGCCATGAGCCTTCATGCACTCGCACGGTTCCACCTGGAGCAAGTTCTTCCAGTGCAACGCCTTGTGCGCCAATCATCCATTCACGACCAATGGTGGGTGTAGCAAAACGTGTCCGCGTCATCGACGGCATGCCCACAATAAACGTGAGTGCCAGACCACCAATACCCACCAACAACGTGATCCATGAGGGCCGCAAGTTCATGCTGTCGACATCGCGAAAGAGAAAGAGAGAACCCGCACTAAACGATGCAAGGCCCACACCTGTCCAGAATCGAGGAACCCCTACTTGCACATCGACAGAGAATGCGAGCATGGCAAAAAGAATTGCCGCTAATGCAAACCCGTTCACTGGCAAGACCCCAAGGCCGAAACTTCCAAATACTGAACAAACAGCTCCAACAAGACCAGCAATACCAATACCTGCAGTGAAGAACTCAAATATGAGAAGAGCGAGCCCAATAGTTAAGAAGAGATAGGTCACTGGTGGGCTCGACACCGTGTGAAAGAGACGCGGAACCAGACCTAGTTTAAAAAATCTTACTGATGTTGCTTCGCGTTCAATTTGTCCGTCGGCACCAACTTTTTCGGTCACCGTGTCGAGCACTTTGCCGTTAATCGACAAACCATCGAGCGCAAAAATCATATTTTTCATCACAGGAACGCCTTCGTCGCTGCCCGTTCCAAAATCAAAAGTGACGCCTTCCGCATCGAGCGGAGTGCCCATATTGCCAATGCGTGTACCAGGCGCCATTGCCGTCACATCGGCAGCAGCAAGCAATTGCGCCGCAAGACCATAAAGGCGGGAACCCGATGGTCCGACCCAAATTGCGACGGGGACCTTTGCTGCAGCAACCCGTTCAAGCAACACTGCAACTCGTTCGCGACTCAGCACCGAGCCGCGTGTGTTCATTTGAAACACCAGCGCCTGTGATCCTTCGCTTGATGACCGTTCAATGGCATCTTCCATCGCCTGGGCTTGGATTTCATCGAGAAGCCCGCTGACCTCTTGCACATCGACTGTGGGAAGCGAAGATTCTTCTTCGGCGGAGGCATTTTGTGCGCCCATGAGTATGAGTCCGCCCAGTGTTACTGCCAAGATAAGTTTTCGCATTCGAACCTCCGGAGGGTGAGTGGACCCGAATCAGTTTTTCACCGCGTCCCGCGTCTTCATTGTTGCGGGAAAAGGTGGCGTAGGGAAATCGACGGTAGCCGCTGCCCTCGCTCTTGCTGCGCACCGTTGCGGTCTCACGAGCCTTTTGGTGGAAACTGACGGAAAACCGTTGCCTTCTGGCGTCTCGAGCCTCTCTTTGACCCCTGCCGCAGCCCTGCGGGAGTACCTCGACACCAAAGGACTAGGACGCATTTCACGCCTCATGGTGACGTCCGGCGTGCTCGATGTGGTGTCTTCGGCAGCCCCTGGCATTGACGACCTGTTGGTGTTGGGCAAGGTCAAGCATCTTGAACAAAGCGCCGCCGCCGATGTCATTGTGGTCGATGGCCCCGCGGCCGGGCACGCCATCACGATGTTGAGAACCCCACAAGCCATTTCTGATTCTGTGAAAAGTGGTGCGGTACGTCTGCAAGCTGACGAAATTTTAGAAATGTTGCGAGATGGATCGCGTTGCCAAGTGGTGCTCGTCACCATTCCCGAGCCCACACCTGTTCAAGAATGCATTGAAACTGCATACGCCATTGAAGAGGAAATTGGCGTCAAGCTCACCCCTGTTGTGGTGAACCAAGTCGATACCTCTGCGCCATTGCATCTTGCGCCATCACTGCCGCAGAATTCCGCGTTGGCTCAAGCCGGCGAATTTCGTAATGCACAAATTCTGCGTCATCGCACCAACATCGTGAAATTGACCGAGCAACTTCCTCTTGCACAACTCGTTGTTTCTGATCTTGCATCATGCACGATTGAAAATGTTGCCGACCAACTTCTTGTTGCAATTGAGGCACTATGAGCGCCAGCCAAGTGAACCAATTGCTCGCAGAAAACCGTGTCATCATTTTTGCTGGCAGTGGTGGTGTAGGAAAAACGACAACTGCTGCTGCACTTGCCGCACACGGTGCACAACTAGGAAAGCGCGTAGTTGTTATTACCATCGACCCCGCCAAGCGACTAGCTGATGCACTTGGTGTTGGCGGCACTCTCACGAATGAGCCTTCGCGTATTGAACTGCCTGCATCTGGTGAGTTATGGGCCACCATGCTCGATACACGCACCACTTTCGATGCACTCATCCACCGATACAGCCCAACACCGGAACAAGCAGACCGCATTATTGCGAATCGGTTTTACCAAAACATTGCTGGTGCACTTTCAGGCACTCAGGAATACATGGCGGCAGAAAAGTTATATGACCTCTATAACGACCCGCGTTTTGATTTAGTGGTGGTTGATACTCCACCCACTCGTCAGGCTCTCGACTTTCTCAGTGCACCGGCGCGTTTAACGCGATTCATTGATCACCCGTTGTATCGCATTCTCATTGCACCCGCTAATGCCGGTCTCAAAGTAATCAGCACCCTCACGCAACCAGTCGTCAGACTCATTTCTAAGGTCATCGGAGCACAAGCACTAGAAGACACTGTGGAATTCTTTCAAGCATTCCAAGGTCTCGACGCCGGCTTTCGCGATCGTGCTGTTGCGGTAGAGACAGTTCTCCACGACAAGCTCACTCAATACGTACTGGTCTCTACTGCACAAACAGATGCCATCAGTGAGGCGTGCTTTTTTACCGACACTTTGCGCAAGCAGAAAATTGAACCAGCACTTCTCATCTTGAATCGCATGCAGCCCAGATTCACCGACCTTGGATTAGTCGATACCCCATCCATCGATTCCTCCGACCTAGCACTCCTCGAAGAAAACCTCGCCCATTTACATCGGTTGGCCGACGCTCAAGATGAGAGTGCACAAATATTCACTCACAGCGCCCCCGAAATACCCATTGCACGCGCTCCCTTTTCCGCCGCACTTCTTGATGACCAGGAAAAAACTCTCGTGACCCTGTGCTCATTAGGCGCACTCTTGGCTCGTGCCGACTAGAGTTTTGACGTGCATATTCTTTTAGCAACCGATGCCCAGTGGGTCCTTGACGAAGTGGTCGCAGCCCTTGGCTCACCAGAAACCTCCTTCACCGTTTGCTCGAATGGTCGCGATGTCACCGCCGCCGTTACAGCACGCACCCCCGACCTCGCCGTGCTCGACTCACAAATTGGTTCAATGGGTGGCTTTGCAGTCACCATGGACCTGCGTCTCGATGAAACAGGTGGCCGCTTGCCACATATTCCCGTTCTCATGTTGCTCGACCGTTCTGCCGATGCTCAGCTCGCAAAACGCAGCGGCGCCGACACCTGGCTCGTGAAGCCCCTCAATGCACTTACCTTGCGTCGCACTGCACAGTCACTTGTTGCAGGCGAACTTGAATCTGCGCTTTAAGCAGACCTTAAATCAGTAATTCGGCAATCTGAATGGCGTTCAGCGCTGCACCTTTGCGCAAGTTGTCGTTTGCAACAAAGAGCACGAGGCCGCGGTTACCCGGAGCAGAACGATCTTGACGAATGCGCCCTACGAAACTTGGGTCTGCGCCAGCAGCCAGTAACGGTGTAGGAATATCTACAACTTGCACACCCGGTGCCTTTGCAAGCAACTCCGTTGCCTCAGCAACCGTAATGTCGCGCGCAAACTCGACGTTGATGGAAAGAGAATGCCCGGTGTAAACAGGTACTCGCACACATGTTCCCGACACCAAGAGGTCGGGGATGTTGAGAATTTTGCGGCTCTCATTGCGCAATTTAATTTCTTCATCGGTTTCAAATTCGCCGTTATCAACCAGAGAACCAGCAAACGGTAGAACGTTGAATGCAATGGGGCGCACAAATTTTTCAAGTGCAGGGTAAGTAACTGCACCACCGCTATAGGTGAGCTCACGTGAATTTTTCACCACAGCATTTGCTTGCTTATCGAGTTCGTCAACACCAGCAAGCCCACCACCACTCACTGCCTGATACGTACTTGCAATGAGTCGTACGAGTTGTGCGGCATCGTGCAATGGCTTTAGCACTGGCATCGCCGCCATTGTGGTGCAGTTGGGGTTTGCAATAATGCGTTTGTGAGCGTTACGAATTTCTTCGGGGTTTACTTCTGAAACAATGAGTGGCACTTCTGGGTCCATACGAAATGCCGAAGAGTTATCAATGACCATTGCTCCCGCTGCAGCAAAACGCGGAGCAAGTTCACGCGACGATGTTGCCCCAGCAGAAAAGAGTGCTACATCGAGACCCGACACATCGGCAGTGGCCGCATCTTCAACAACAATGTCGGTGCCTTTCCACTTGAGTGTGGTTCCAGCCGATCGTGCTGATGCGAAATAGCGCATCTGCGTTACCGGAAAATTGCGCTCTTCTAAAAGAGCCCGCATGACCCCGCCTACTTGACCTGTTGCACCTACTAGACCTACTCGCATAAACGTGCAGGCTATCTGAGAGTCATTCCCCAAGCCGGAGAATTAACCACCAATGGCTCTTATTGGCCCGCGGCAAGACGCGCTCTTGAATGCCTGAGCCCCCAATCACGCGATCTGTAATGCCCGCCAATAACGACCGACGGCGTCGCGGATGGTGGAAGAGCACAATTTCACTGCATGGGCGGCCCGAATGACGAATGACATCGAGCACATCGCTGGTAGACACCCGATTTGCCTGCCAGCCCAAGCGGGTTGCCACGCGCTGCTTGGCGAGCCAAGGACCAAACACTTTTGTTTTCCACAGCGCCCGCACAATGGCTCCGGTGGGCTGCAAAAAGATATCGGCCAGTACCCAGGTGCGGTAGTTCAGCATCACCACACCGTGAGGTTTTGTTACGCGTAATGAGTCCTTCGTCAATGCGAGGGCATCGGCATTGGAGCAGTGCTGCAAGGTGATGTAGGAGAAAACTGCGTCGACCGAATTGTCAGCCAGTGGCACTGTGTGCCCATCGGTGACATGTGCTGTGCGCAAGCGGTTAATGACACCGTGTTTGGCAACAGTTTCACGGCAGCGCTCTAAGAATGTTGCATCAACATCGGCGGCAACAACTGTTCCAAAACGATGTGTGAGTCGCGAGGTCATGCGCCCAATGCCAGAGCCAATTTCGAGAACCGAGAGTTCTTCAAGGTTCATTTCATTCATGCCAAAGACGCGAAGATACGCATTCACTTCTTTATTACCACTCATGACAAAGTCTTCAAGAGTTAACGCGGCACCGGTTTCATTGTTAAAAACCCAGCCAGTTTCACGTACTACCTGGTCGGCGTTTGCATGTTCATCGGCGACACCGCCAGCTACACGCCAAGGGATGAGTTGAGAACGACGTCGAACCATGACGTTAAGTATTGCTTATTTACGTTCGGGCAACGGGGCAGAGTACGCCTGGCCAGAGTCGAGGCCAAAAGCTGTATGCAACGTGCGCATTGCCTTTTCCGTATTTGCAGCACCCACCACGACAGAAACACGAATGGTGCTTGTAGAGATCATTTCAATGTTCACACCGGCATCGGCAAGGACACGGAACATTTTTGCAGCCACACCTGGGCTGGTTTTCATGCCTGCACCAACGAGTGAAATTTTTGCTACTGCTTCGTCGTGCGTCACGCCAGCCGCTCCGAGTTCACCGGCAACTGTTTTTACAATTTTCAATGCTGCAGCAAGATCGGCTTTAGGCACAGTAAAAGAAATGTCGGTAATGCCATCTTTTGATGTGTTTTGCACAATCATGTCGACATTGACATTGGCATCGGCGAGTGGTTCAAAAAGAGCAGCAGAAATACCTGGCTTATCGGCAACACCAAACACGGTTACTTTTGCTTCACCTGTTTCGTGAACTACTCCGGAAATAATTGGGTCTTCCATTGCATTCTCCTTTGAAGACTGCTGTGCATTAATAGTGCTCATATCGAGCACCCACGTGCCATGTTCCCAAGTAAAACTTGAACGCACGTGTAAGGGGACATTGTGATTTCGAGCAAATTCAACCGAGCGAAGCGCCAACACTTTGCTTCCCGCCCCAGCCATTTCCAGCATCTCTTCAAAATCGAGGCGCTGTAATTTGCGAGCTTGAGGAACAATGCGCGGGTCGGCACTGAACACACCGGTGACGTCGGTGTAAATTTCACACACGTCGGCGTTCACAGCAGCGGCAAGCGCAACTGCCGTGGTGTCGCTGCCACCGCGACCCAAAGTGGTGATTTCCCGATCGGTGCTCACACCTTGGAAACCGGCAACTACTGCAACTTTGCCGGCGGCGAGTGCTTCACGCAGACGATCGCCCTTGACCTCAAGAATTTTTGCTTTGGTGTGCACCGTGTCGGTAATGATTCCTACTTGGCTCCCGGTGAAAGAAACTGCGTCGATGCCAATATCGGCAAGGGCCATACACACCAGTGCCATGGAAATGCGCTCTCCGGTGGTGAGCAGCATGTCGAGTTCGCGCCCAGGGTGAGTGCTCGACACCTGATTTGCCAATGAAATGAGGTTGTCGGTGGTTTTCCCCATGGCCGATACCACCACCACAACATCGTTGCCGTGGCTACGCGTGAAGGCCACATGCTCGGCTACTGCCTTGATGCGTTCAGGGTCGGCGACCGAAGTTCCGCCATATTTTTGGACGACTATTCCCACAGATGTCAAACGTTAGCGGAGTGCGACTAACCTACCGACCTTGTGGGTACTGAAAAAAGAGAACGCCAGAAATTGAACCGCCAGCAGCGACTCACCGAGCTCGCTGCACAACAACGTCGCTCCAAGACCAAAAAGCGTGGTCTGCAGGTCGTTGGCCTCGTTGCACTCGTTTTGCTTGTGGTCCTTGTTTTCAACGTGACCGGAGGCGACGACACCTCCAGCGTGGCTTCCACCGACACTGTTCTCGACACCACGTCAGACACAGCAGTAGACACCCCCACCGACTCCACTGCCCCCGCAGCCACCACTCCTGTCGTTACCGCACCAGGTGCCACACTGACCGGCGACACCAAGTGCCCAGTAACAGATGGCTCACAAGCACGTGTCACGAAATTCGAAAAAGCTCCTCCAATGTGTATCGATGCGGCCAAGAAATACACCGCAACCTTCGACACCACTGAAGGAAGCATCGTTGTCGATCTCGACACAGCAAAGACTCCACAAACGGTGAACAACTTCGTCACCCTGTCGCGCTACAAGTACTACGACGGCACGGTAATTTTCCGCACCGATACTTCCATTGACATCATTCAAGGT
>JAPKZV010000014.1:2737-14225 GCA_026393585.1 Actinomycetota bacterium | reverse complement strand
GTAAGTCGTCGAAGTCCATTGCGCCTGCGCGCTCTAGACGCAACTGATATTCAATGTAAACATCGGCATGCTTCGATTCGAGCATTCCTGTTGCGCGGTCTTTTGCCTTGCCAGGCGTGAGCAATTCGTTTTTCCACAAACTGATGCGTGCTTGAACACCGCGCGCCGGGAAACGTTTGACATCGAGGCCCAGATCGCGAATGACATAGCTCACAAAACGCTGTGCATCTGACTGGTCATAAATAGAAAAAGTCTTAGGGAAACCCAAAAGATCAGCATGGGCGCGCAATATGCGAACACAAGCTGCGTGAAACGTGCTCACCCACATTTGACGCGCAACAGGGCCAACCAATGCCTCTACGCGGTCGCGCATCTCACCAGCAGCTTTGTTGGTGAAGGTAATGGCGAGAACGCGCATGGGGTGCACGCCACCCTCAATGAGCCATGCAATGCGCTGAGTTAAAACTCGCGTTTTACCTGAACCTGCACCCGCAACCACCAACAGTGGTCCACCTTGGTGCACCACCGCATCGTATTGATCGGGGTTGAGAGTATCGAGGTCGAGCACTCCTAGAGGGTACGGGCGTTAATGCGAACTGGCAATTCGCGTGGGCCGCGAATTTGGCCAACGCTCCATTTCACTACTTCATCGGGCGCAAGTTCGAAATCGGGAAAAGCCGCAAGGAACTCTTCAACTGCAACACGCAGTTCAAGTCGTGCCAAGTTTGAGCCCAAGCAACGATGGATACCAAGCCCAAATGCAGCGTGACGATTTACTTCACGGTCGATGAGCACTTGGTCGGCATTCTCGAATTCTTTTGGATCGCGATTAGCAGCAGGGAATGGCAAAAGCACCCAGTCGTTCTGCTTCATTTCATTTCCGTGGAAGTTGTAGTCGTCTTTCACAACACGTGCCATGGTGACCGGGGCATATGCACGAAGAAACTCTTCAATGGCTGTTGGCATGAGTGCAGGGTTATCGACCAAACGACGACGATCGACAGGGTTTGTTGCTAAGTGCCACAAGCTTGAACCAATTGCACTCCAGGTGGTGTCGATACCAGCAATGAGCAGCAAGATGATGCTGCCGCCAACATGTTGAAGGCTGAGTGGCTGATCATAAATTTTTGCATTCAGCAAAAAATTCGTCAGGTCGTCACGAGGGTTGTCGATGTGGTCTTGCACTTGCTTTGCAATGTAAGCATCGAGCGCCATGAAAGCTTCTGCACGTTTCCCAGGCTCCAAGTTGATGGCCTCTAAAACATCGTGCACGAAACCACGGAATTTCTCACCGTCTTCTGGTGGGAAACCCAACATACGAGCAATGACGTTGACTGGAATGTGCTGTGCAAATTGCGTTGCAGCATCGACCACATCGGCTGCTTTCATGTCGGCAATGAGTTCGCGACACAACAGACGAATTTCTGGTTCCCATAGATCGATCGTTTTTGGAGAAAATGCCGGCAACAAAATGCGGCGCGCATCTTGATGGAATGGGGGGTCTGACGTAATTGGGGGTGCGCCGCCAATAGGAGCGGGAATGGCATCGGGCAAATCGCTTGGCTTGACGGTGGCGACTACTACACCCCGACTTGAAAAGTGTTCAGTGTCGTAAGCAATTTCGTGCACAAGGTCGTGTGTAACTGGCAGCCACGTGCCGCCATAGCGCTCGGTGTGAGCAACTGGGCAAGTGCCACGCAATTCGCTCCAAATGGCGTGAGCATTTTCGTTATACGACGGGTCGGCATGATCGAAGTCGCTTTGCCAGTTGGTAACAGGACCATAAATGGATTTTTCATCAAGTGTTGTCATAAAACTCTCTATTCTTCAACGATGCTGATGGCGTACTCGGGGCAGTTCGCAACAGCGAGACGTGCTTTTTCTGCGAGGTGTGGCTCAACAACCCCATCGCCAATTGCGAAAGCATTCCCCAAATCGTCAACGTCAAAAAGTTCGGGGGCGATGGCATAGCATCGGTTGTGCCCTTGGCACTTCGATTGATCTACCTGTACTTTCACAACATGTCTCCTACCGTTGGATGTCCCCATCGTATTACCCCACGGTAGGTAAGTCACATTACTTGCCACAAACGAGAGCAAAAAGACATATGCCCGCACAAATCAACATGTTTGTACTCCTTCCCCCATCAGAAGGCAAGGAAGAGGGCGGCCAACCTCGTACCAAATGGTCGCCCACTCAGGGGGTATTCGGCAAGGCACTTGGGGCACACCGCAAAACAATTGCAGCTGCTCTTTGCGATGCAGGCGGTGGCTCGGCAACACTTCTCGGAGTATCGGGCAAACACCTTGCACGTGCACAGGCGGCAAACTCATCTCTTGTTGGCTCATCGACCCGTGTTGCCTGCGAACGTTACTCCGGGGTGGTGTGGAGCCATCTCGACCTCCCCACACTGACAGCTGCGCAACACAGTTTCGCTCGTGATCACATCGTGGTCGTGAGCGGTCTTCTCGGTGCTGTCCTTGGTAGCGACCCCACCCCCGACTACAAATTAAAAATGAGTGCCCGTTTGGAAGGCAAAGGTTTACCTCTGCAAACAATGTCGAAGTTGTGGCGAGAGCCCGTTTCAACAGCAGTCAACAACTTCTGTGCTGGCCACATTGTTGTCGACGTGTTGCCACAAGACCACCGCGGCATATTTCTTCCCGACCCTTCACAGTTAAAGGGTTACGTTGCCGTTGATCTCGTCACGAAATTGAACGGGAAAGCGGGTGGGCACGATGCAAAAGCCGCCAAAGGGCTACTTGTACGTCATTTGTTTTCTACAACTAAAAATCTTCACAGCACTGACCAGATTCTTGATCGCATCGCAAGTTTTTCGCACCAGCAATTTAAGGTTGTGACAAAAGTCAACTAGATTCCATTTATGGAAAAACAGTTTGCAACCATTTGGGAATCTATTGCCGACTCCATTGGCGACTCACCTGCCGTCACTCAAGGAACCGTGACACGCACTTGGAGTGAATACGAGCAACGCGCCTCACGACTCGCTAGTGCGCTTGTTGACGCTGGCCTTCAGCCACAAAGCAAAGTGGGCCTCTACCTCTATAACTCGAATGAATACTTAGAGGCACAATTCGCCACATTTAAATTTCGCGGCGTGCCGGTCAACGTGAACTATCGCTATCTCGACGAAGAGTTGCTCTACTTACTCGAGAACAGCGACGCTGAAGCACTCTTCTTTCACTCTTCGCTTGGCGATCGTGTTGCTCGCGTTGTTGACCGACTTCCCAAATTAAAATTGCTTGTTGAGGTCAGCGACGACGGTGAGCACCATGTTGTTACTGCAGTGCCATACAACACTCTGCTTGCCGACTACGACCCCATGCCACGCATTACACGTGATGAAGACGACATCTACATGCTGTACACAGGTGGCACCACCGGCATGCCCAAAGGTGTGATGTACCAAATGGGTTCGTTGGCTGAAGGTTTTGTGAATGGAGGTTTGGCTTTTATTGGCATGACCCCACCATCTAATATTTCGCAATTAGGCAACACTGTTCGCGATGCACATGCCAATGGCATTCGACCCATCACCATTCCTGGTTGCCCCATCATGCATGGCACCGGAATGTGGATTGGCGCGATGATGCCGCAATCTGGTGGCGCACACGTGATTACTCTGCAAAAGCGCAGTTTCGATGCACACGAAATGTTTCAGGTCGTGCAAGAAAAGAAAGCAACACTTGCCGTAGTTGTTGGTGACTCATTTGTAAAACCCATGATCCGTGCACTCGACGAAGCAATTGCAAAAGGTACGCCTTATGACGCAAGTAGTTTGAAAATGATTGCATCATCTGGAGTGATGTGGACTTCAGAAGTAAAAGAAGCCCTTTTGGATCGCATCGAACACGTTGTACTTCTCGACGCGATGGGTTCAAGCGAAGGCTCAATGGGCACATCCATCAGCATGAAAGGTGTCCCGCCAAAAACTGCGAAATTCGCTGTTGCTCCTACAACAAAAGTTTTCACCGACGACGACCGCGAAGTGCAACCAGGCTCTGGCGAAATTGGCAAAGTGGCTGCAGGTGGAGCTGTGCCCATCGGCTATTACAAAGACCCCGAGAAGTCGAGCAAAACTTTCCGCACCATCAATGGTGTGCGCTATTCATTTCCTGGCGACATGGCAACAGTGGAAGCCGACGGTTCACTCACGCTTCTTGGCCGCGGGAGTCAGGTCATCAACTCTGGTGGAGAAAAAATCTTCCCTGAAGAAGTGGAAGAAGCAGTCAAGCGTGTTGAGGGTGTTCTCGATTGTCTTGTTGTTGGCATTGACGATGAAAAATTTGGCCAGGCAGTCACTGCCGTCGCTTCGCTCTCACCAGGGGCCAAGGTTGAAGAAGCCGCCATCATTGCAAACGTGAAAACTCAACTAGCGGGCTACAAAGCTCCGAAGCGCGTGGTGTTTGTGGCCCAAATTCCACGGGCACCGAATGGCAAAGCCGATTACAAAACAGCGCGCGATATGGCTATTGCTGGGCTTTCGTAAGAAGTTTTTCTTGTAAAAACGCAATCACACGAGTGACGCCTTCGTCAACACGCTGCTCTGTGAGAACAGAATGATCTTTCTTTGAAGCAGAAGGATATTCAATGCCAATAAATGCGTCACCGAGCAGGGTGCGCAATGCTGAAAATCTGTCTCCCACCAGTTTGTCGTCGCTGAATTTCAAGCCCAACACCTGGCAACCTGCTGCTGCTCGGTTGGCAATCACCACCGCATCGTCTGCCGACAAGTTGAGGTCGCTCGATTTCTTTTTGCCGATGGCAAATGGAAGTGATGGCTGCGCAAGCACTGGGGCAATCATCCGTTCATCGAGCATCATTCCTAATGCGAAACCACCGCTGAAACACATGCCAATTGCGCCAACACCTGGGCCACCAACCTCTTCATGAAGTTGTCGAGCAAGTGCACGCAACCATGAAATGACTGGCGATGTTTGTTGAACAGCCAATGTGGTGAACTCTCGCGACACACAAATTTTCGACATTGACGATGCAATGTATTGGCCACTCACCTCACGACCGGCTTCACCAACAAGCAACGGCATCACCACGGTGAAACCTGCTTGCACAACTTCTTCAGCAAACCGCAGCACAGCAGGCGTAATGCCAGGTATTTCATGCACTACCACCACACCCGGCCCACTACCTTTGCGATAGGTCACGTGAGTGATGTTGGCAGATGAAAACGAACTGCGTTCCCAACCCATGAGTTCCTGTGTATTTTCTTTGTTCACTTTTTTCCTCCTTGCAGCGCATGTAGTGCCGACTCCACCATTACTTCAACAGAACGTTGCAGCGGTGCTGGGTCGTAGTCAGACTTCCCCATTGCTCCGTGCACATACCGGGCGTACACCCCTTCAGAAATGACTGCAAGACGCCACGAAGAAAATGCAACGTAATAGCCAATGTTGCTCACATCTCGACCAGATTTTTGCCCGTACATTGCAACCATTTCTTTATACGTAGGAAAACCCTCTAAGCCTGAAGGATCATTTTCCTTGCGAGCCTCTGCACCTGGGTCACTCCAATACACACCTAAATAGCCAATGTCGGCAAGCGGATCGCCCAAGGTGCACAACTCCCAGTCGAGAACTCCTTTAATTTCACCTGTTGATGTATCGGTCAGGCAATTTCCAAATCGATAATCACCATGAGCAATAGTTGCACCAAGTTGTTGAGGCATCCCTTCGCGCAACAACCTTTCCACTTCTTCCATTTCGGGAAGCTCGCGTTGCTTGGAATTTTCCCACTGAGCACTCCAGCGTTTAATTTGCCTTTCGATGTATCCGTCGCGCCGAGCAAGATCGCCAAGACCCACTGCGTCTATATCTACGTCGTGCAAAGCAACCATCACGTCAATGAGGTTCTCGCTTGCTGTACGACGCACCGCGGGAGTCATCACTCGTGCTTTTGTTTGTGAATCGAGCACTTCGCCTTCTACATAACTCATCACATAGAACGGTGAGCCATTTACTTCTAGATCGGTGCATACGCCCAGCGTTTGAGGTACCGGCACCGAGGTTTTACCCACAGCAGAAATGATGCGATGCTCTCGTGCCATATCGTGTGCTGTAGCCAACACATGACCTGTTGGGGGCCTGCGCAACACCACCTGTTTACCTGTGGAATCGACAACGCGATACGTAATGTTGGAGCGACCACCAGCAATCATGTTGAACTCAAATGGGCCGCGCAGACCTTCAATATGAGCCTCTAGCCACGCGGAAACTCGATTGATCTCAATCATGATGACTACCTTGCATCACTACAGATTACTGCAGCGCACGACGACTTAACCCGGGCGTGTGACTCCAACAACCCGGCCCCAGTCGACCGGAGCAATACGCACCACATCACCTCGACGTGGGGCGTGCACCATGCGTCCGCCTCCGATATAGAGGCTCACGTGCCCAATAGGTGTTCGACTAAAGATGAGATCGCCTGGCTGTGCAGCAGAAATGGGAATCTTCGGCCCACGCTGAAACTGCGCACGCGAATAATGTGGCAGGCTCACACCTGCTTGACCCCATGCATACAAAGTAAGCCCCGAACAATCAAATGCGACTCCAGGTGTACTCCGAGCAAATTGATAAGGCGTTCCAATTTGTGCCAGCGCCGCTTGCACAGCAACTCCTGCTCGAGACGAGGGCGACTTCACTTTGATATTGATTGCTTGCGACTGATACTTCGCGGAAATTGCACGCGATTGTTCTAATGCCATTGCATCACGGCGATTGCGTTCTGCCTGCAATGCTTCACCCAAGTCGGCCTGAGCACGACCCAACTTCGACTGATACGCATTCGCTAGATTTTCTGCTGCATTGAAGCGACTCGTTGCTACCTGGGCTTGCTTTTCTGCATCAGCCTTTTTCTTCTCGAGCTTTTTGCGCTCTAAGTTGAGGTCTTCCACGAGAGCGTCGAGTTCGTCGCTGGAGTTCGCGCCTGCGTTCACTGCTACCGACAAATAATGTTCACGTTGCACCATGGCATTGAGGCCACCCGTGTCGGTGAGAAGCGAAGTCAGACTATTTGCACGGCCACCGCTCATAAATGCTTGCTTGGCGACACCAAAGAGATCTTTGCGCATTCCCGCTAGTTGGGCTTCTTTCAGCGCAACACTCGCCTTTGATGATTCAATTTCCACAACGAGGTCATCTTGTAACGACAAAGCCGCTGCATAATCTTCGGAAATAGCGTCCATCTGCCCTTCGAGCTGGTCGAGCTCATCCAAGATGGCGTTCACCTGGTTTTGGATGTTGTTCGATGAAGCCGACGCTGGGGCCGAGGCCAACAACGTAGGCCCAGCAAAACTGCTGAGAGCGACCACCAAGGCGATCAGTCGGGCGCGGGGGCGTACGAACATGACCCTTGGAGCCTACGAGCCACTTCCCATGAGGGGTGATTTCAGGTCGAAATTTCCCATTTTTCACTCAAAATTGGCGATAAAACGAGGAAAATTGGCTTATTCCCACTCAATTGTGCCGGGCGGCTTCGAGGTCACGTCGTACACCACGCGGTTAATGCCGGCGACTTCATTGATGATGCGGTTCGACATTTTCTCTAAGAGGTCATAGGGCAAACGTGCCCAGTCGGCGGTCATGGCATCATCGCTCGTGACGGCACGAATGATGATGGGGTGCCCATAGGTACGTTCGTCGCCCATCACACCCACAGAGCGGATATCGGCAAGAACGGCAAAGGCCTGCCAGATCTCTCGTTCAAGGCCCGCGAGACGTACTTCTTCGCGCACGATGGCATCGGCTTCTTGCAGAGTTGCCACACGCTCTGGAGTGACTTCACCAATGATGCGCACGCCCAGCCCGGGGCCTGGGAACGGCTGACGCCACACCATTTCATCGGGCAGCCCAAGTTCGCTCCCCAACTTGCGCACTTCGTCTTTAAAAAGTGTGCGCAATGGCTCGACCAATTTGAGGGTCATATCTTCTGGCAGACCACCAACGTTGTGATGACTTTTAATTACGGAAGCAGTGCCATCGCTTCCGCCGCTTTCAATAACGTCGGGGTACAAAGTTCCTTGCACCAGAAATACTGCGTCGGTCACTCCACCAGTATTTTCTTCAAAGATACGCACGAAGAGTTCACCGATTGCTTTGCGCTTTGCTTCTGGTTCAATAACGCCCGCGAGCTTGTCGAAAAACTTTTCACCTGCGCGCACATGAATGAGTTCTATACCCATATTGCGCTGGAACATTTCGACTACTTGTTCACTTTCACCTTTGCGCATGAGACCAGTGTCAACATAAACGCATGTGAGTTGAGCACCAATTGCTTTATGAACAAGTGCTGCAGCAACTGATGAGTCGACACCGCCAGACAAACCACAAATTGCACGAGCATTTCCTACTTGTGCACGAATTGCGGCCACCTGAGTGTCGATAATGGAATCCATCGTCCAGTTGGGAGTGCAACCAGCAAGCTCAATCAGAAAACGCTCAAGAACTTTTTGTCCGTACTCGGAGTGCACCACTTCTGGGTGGAATTGCACTGCCCAAACTTTGCGTTGCGCATTTTCCATGACCGCAATCGGCGCATCGGGAGTAGACGCCGATGAAACAAAACCTTCTGGCATGCGCGCAACAAAATCAAAATGGCTCATCCACACCGAGTACTCAGACGGTAGGTCGTGCAACAGTGTTGACTTCTCGCTATTTCGAGTGAGCAGTGCACGACCATATTCACCACGGCCGCCTCGCGACACTTCGCCACCGAGTTGTTGAGCAATCAGTTGATGCCCGTAGCAAATTCCGAAAATAGGAATGCCGAGGTCGTAGATGGCAGGGTCGAGTACTGGAGCACCGTCGACGTGCACACTTTTGGGCCCACCAGACAAAATGATGGCTCGCGGATTTTTCTTTTGTACTTCGCTCGCCGTGATGCGGTGTGGCACGATTTCTGAGTACACGTGGGCCTCGCGCACACGGCGCGCAATGAGTTGGGCGTATTGAGCCCCAAAATCGACCACTAAAACGGTGTCATAAGTACCAGACATCGCTATGACCATAGTTCCCGTTTGGCATCAGCACCCGTGCCGTGTGACGATGGCGGAGTGCCATCTGTCGCTCTCCCCTCATCAGTGTCTGCCACCACCACCTACACATTGCGCTTTCCCCAAAGTCACCCCGCCAACTCAGAGACACCCACCTCAGATCCGCTCTATACCTACGACATGGAGCGCGACCCGAGCGACTGTATTGGGCTGTATCCGAAGCCCGGATGTGGAAAAGCTCCGACTCAAGCTGGTGACCGTGGTGGGAATTTGCAGTACGCCACTTTCGGGCTCATCATTATTGGCCTTGCCGTTGTTTTCACCGTCATCTTTCGCAACGTGATCCGCGCCGACAAGCGCAAAGCAACCGAGGTCACTGACCCAAACCAAAAATGGTCACCTCGCGACTAGTCGACAGTGCCTCAGCCCACGATCGCCTATAACGTGGGGCACGCAATCCGAATACAACTACAAACAACTCCTTGCGGGGTACGGGTGCAAGTCCCAACCGGCAGTCATAGTCTGCGAACCCTTTCACTTCGGTGATTGGGCCGAATTGGTGGAACTCCAATACCGACGGTCATAGTCCGGATGGGAGCAAGGTGGAGGCATGACAAATACTGCGAGCACGCCTAGCGTGCGCGACGAACAATTCATGCGCCGTGCACTTGGCACGGCGTTGCAGGCGCGTCTCATTGCGCGTCCTAACCCATGGGTGGGTGCCGTTGTCGTTGCCGCCGATGGTTCTACCTATGAAGGTTGCACTTCAGCTGTGGGTGGGCCACACGCAGAAATTCACGCGTTACGCCGAGCTGGCGATGCTGCTCGTGCATCAACTCTCTACACCACACTTGAACCTTGCTCGCATACTGGCCGAACCGGCCCCTGCACCCAAGCCATCATTGACGCTGGCGTACAGCGCGTCGTTGTAGGAATAGTTGACCCCGACCCGAAAGTTGCTGGCACGGGCCTCGATGCTTTGCGTGCAGCTGGCATTGAAGTTGAACTGGGAGTACTTGCGGGCCAAGTGCACTCACAACTTCTCCCCTACATACATCACCGCACAACTGGCATGCCATTTGTCGTACTCAAAATGGCAAGCACACTCGATGGTAAAACTGCAGCAGCAAACGGCACTAGCCAGTGGATTACTGGTGCATCGGCTCGACAACGCGTTCACGAGTTGCGTGCAGAAAGCGACGCCGTACTTGTTGGTGCAGGAACTGTTCGCGCAGATGACCCCGAACTCACCGTTCGCGATGCAGAAGGAACCTCACCGCGACGCATTGTTCTTGGTAGCGCACCAACGCAAGCGAAAGTGCACCCCTGCACCGAATACAGCGGAGACCTCACCACACTGTTGCACAAGCTCGGCAGTGAAGATGTCCTGCAATTACTCGTTGAAGGCGGTCATCATGTCGCTGGGGCATTCCATCGTGCTGGCTTAGTTAATCGATACGTATTTCACTTTGCCCCGGCTATTGCCGGTGGCGACAATGCTCCCGGAATATTCAGCGGCGACGCAGTTGGTGATATTGCCGACATGTGGCGCGGCACTATTTCATCAGTTCAACAACTCGATACCGACATTGAAGTCGTTGTTGAGGTGCGAAAGGAAAAACAATGAACAGCACAGCTCTTCCCCCCTCAGAAAACGGGTTTGCTTCCATTCCCGAAGTTCTCGCAGCAATTGCTCGAGGAGAAATGGTGGTCATCGTTGACGATGAAGATCGCGAGAACGAAGGCGACTTCATCATGGCTGCAGAGTTCGCCACTCAAGAAAAACTTGCGTTCATTGTTCGCCATTCCACTGGTGTTGTGTGCGCGCCATTAACCGGCGAGCGCTGTGATGACCTTCGCCTTCCCGCCATGGTCGACCAAAATACCGAGAGCCATCGCACCGCTTTCACCGTGTCGGTAGACCTCATGGAGGGAATCGCCACAGGAATCTCGGCGGCCGACCGCGCAGCGACATTGCGTGCACTCTCTGACCCCTCAGCCAACTATGCGGCTTTTGCGCGACCTGGGCATATCTTTCCGCTACGAGCTCGCGAAGGTGGCGTACTCAAAAGAGCTGGTCATACCGAAGCTGCAGTAGACCTCGCCAAACTTGCTGGCTGTCAGCCCGCAGGTGTGATTTGTGAAATTCAAAATGACGATGGCACCATGGCCCGCCTCGACGACCTGCGTGCATTTTGCGCACAACACAACTTGCTCTTATCTTCAATTGCGCTTCTCATTGAATATCGCAGGCACCACGAACGGCTTGTTGAATTCATTAGCTCCGCACCCGTTCCTACCGAGTGGGGCATCTTCACATGTCATGCCTACCGTAATACTGTTGATGGCATTGAACACCTTGCTTTCACGCAAGGAGATATTTCAGCACCAGGATCAGTTCTCACTCGCGTGCACAGCGAATGCCTGACAGGCGATGTGTTTGGCAGTCGTCGTTGC
>JAPKZV010000014.1:0-2705 GCA_026393585.1 Actinomycetota bacterium | reverse complement strand
GCGGTCCGCAGCTTGCTGCGGCCATGCAGAAAATTTCCGAAGAAGGCCGCGGTGTTGTTGTATACCTACGCGGACATGAAGGCCGAGGTATTGGAATAGGTCACAAAATTCGCGCGTACTCACTGCAAGACGAAGGCTTCGATACGGTTGATGCAAACACAGAACTTGGTTTGCCTGTTGACAGCCGCGAATACGGCATTGGAGCACAAATTCTTGCCGACCTTGGGGCATCAGAACTACGCCTCATGACCAACAACCCTGCCAAATATGGTGGCCTCGAAGGTTACGGACTCGCGGTAGTTGAACGAGTATCAATTGAAATTGCATCAACACCTGAAAATGAGAAGTACCTGCGCACAAAAAAAGAGCGCATGGGTCACCTCATTGACATGGACAAATAATTCACCTGAAGAACGGAGTAAAAAAATGCACGGACCAAATGACGGCCTCAGCAATGTAAAAGTAGATGGCAGTGGTATGCGCTTTGGCATCCTCTGTGCAACTTTCAACTTCGACATCGTCGATGCATTACGCATTGGCGCTGTTCAAGGGTTCACCAACCATGGAGTTGCGGCAAAAGATATCCACACCATTTGGGTACCAGGAGCATTTGAGTTACCCGTTGCGGCATTAGCGCTCGCAAAGTCTGGAAAAGTAGATGCAGTCGTTGCACTGGGTGCAGTCATCCGCGGCGATACCCCACATTTTGAATACGTCTCAGGAGAGGCAGCATCTGGTTTGCAGCAAGCCGCATTGCAGTCGGGCATACACGTTGCCTTTGGCGTCCTCACCGTTAACACCCTGCAACAAGCACTCGACAGGTGCGGCACAGAAGGCAACAAAGGCGAAGAGGCAGCAATTGGGGCAATTATGACCGTGCAGGCCTTGAAAGAAATCGCGGCACTATAGGGCTGCCTATTGCACACATATACGTATCTAGAAGGAGCGTATATGGGTGCCGTTTTCGCACACGTATTAGTTGCCGCAACTCTTGTTGCCCCATCGCCACACAGCTTGGCCCAAACAGTTTCCGTCATCGAACGCGGAGTATTTTCCACTTCGCTGTCGGCTTTCCCTCGCTTTGAGCGAACTTACCGCCAGCAATTCCGAGAACTCGACTGGAGTACCGATTATTGCAGTAGTCCATTAGTCGGGAATACAGGGCGCTCGTTCAATTTCACCATGTCATGTCGTCGTCATGATTTTGGATATCGCAACTTCAAGTTGCTGAGCAAAATCACGGGTATTCCTTTTTGGAATGCTGATCTACGCCTCAAAGTAGACAACCAGTTCTACAACGACATGCTCACCACTTGCGAACCACGCGGAATTTCACAGCGGCTGAACTGCAAGGCTTGGGCGCGCACTTTTTATCAATTGGTCAGAACGCTAGGTAGCTGAACTAATCAGTCAGGGAAATATGCAACAACTGTGTGAGCACTCGTGCAGTAGCGCCCCAAATGGTTTCATCGTCGAGGTGATACATATATATATTGCGTGACCCCATCGGTGTTTCCCACACCTCTGAGGCATACGTATCGCTGCGCACCAGTTCATGGAGCGGTACGTGCAGCACACGATCCACTTCATCTGCCGACGCAACAAGTGTTGGTTGATACGGCAATGTTCCCACCACGGGAATGATGTAACTGTTGCTCACGATGGTCAGCAAGTGATCAAGTTCGCCAACCAAAGTGACATCGTGTGCAGGTAACGCCACTTCTTCCACTGCTTCTCTTAACGCAGCTTCGTGAACTTGCTCATCGGGTTCCACTCGTCCCCCGGGAAAGGAAATCTCACCCTTATGATTTTTTAAGTGTGCTGCACGTTTCGTGAGAACCACTTCAACGCCGTTTTTGCCCTGGTACAAGTTCACCAGCACCGCACTTGCCCGCGCTTCTGGCATGAACTCTGTTGCCGCTACTTGTGGCGCGTGCGCAGCTATTCGCGCAACAACATGCTCAAGTGATTGGAGTGGGGCGAAGTCGCGACCGATCCACGGGGCTGAACTTCCTTTTTCCCATTGCGATGGACGCGGAATCTTCTGCTGTCCACCTGCGCGCATGAAGACGGCCTAGGCCGAAGGTGCCCAGCCTGAAGCGCGCAGTTGGCGCAAGATATCGGCAAGACCAGCGGTCTTTAAATTGGCAAGCACGCGACCTGGAGCTTCTTCGCCTTTTTCCCACGATTCCCATGCGGTAATGAGTTTGTCAAGATCGGGAAGTGGTCGTTCAAATGCCATACGGAGAGGTTACCTACAAGCGAGCGCGCTTCGTCACTCGTGCGAGGTAGATGACGAACCCCTGGATGAGGGCTAAGGCAAATAGAGAGAAACGATTCGCCGTCGATTGACTTCCAATAGAACCAGCCACCACGGCTCCGAGAACTAAAGCCATATCTATTGCATTATGGATTTTTCGGGGCACGAAGCGATAAGCAGCGAGTGGCCCTTGTGTGCTTGCTGCATTCAATAAAGCAACAAGTCCGAGTATTGCCAACAGCAATGGGTATACAGCCCGAGTAATGAGAATAAGAAAACCCAATGCCACTGCGTAGTCAGACACTTGATGAAAAAGTCCTAAACGCTGTCCGCGAGATGCCTTTGGTTGTGTCACTTTCTCAGCGTAGATAAAAAAGATCCCGGGTCAATGACCCGGGATCTTTTAGTTCTCCAAAAGGAAAAGAACGACTTACATCATTCCCAT
>JAPKZV010000064.1 GCA_026393585.1 Actinomycetota bacterium | reverse complement strand
TCTACTGTGCCAGGAAAGACCGTCAGCAAGATGTCAGCAAATGCTGCGCCGCGCGCTGCTGCCACCACAACCACATCACCTGCATCTCCAACTCAAACAACAGTGTTGAACCAGGAAATTGCTCAGCAACGATTCAGCATTACGCCACCAGACGACCCCAACTGTCGTTAGCTATCGAGTACGTGGGCTAACGCGCTTGGAATATCTGTTGGGCCTGTCACCGAAGCAACACGTGCTCCCACACGATGCGCAAAAGCTCTTGCTTCGGCATCATCATCGGCGGGAGCAATGACCACAAGTTCTTCAATGGTGCGTGCAGCTACATCAATATCGCCTGGTTCATTCGACCGACAATCGGAAAGTAGCACCACAATTTTTCTCGCTGCTCGCGAACGAGCGAGCTGTGCTTGTGCAGCCTCTAAAGCCTGGGCAATATCGGTGGTGCCAAAACCACGCAATGTAAGAATGCTATTCACTACCTCGTTGCCGGGCTTGTATGCATCTTGTGACTTTGCCACCACGACATCTCGACTGAAAGCCAAAACGCTGTAATCGCTTGGTTCACGAGTGGCAATTGCGGCTGCTGCAACCGCAGATGTGGCCAGTGGTGCTCCACCCATCGAGCCGCTGCGGTCGACCAACAGACAAAGTGCGGTATCTCGTTTTTCCCAGGTGCGCACGCGCAATTCTTCAATGTGTATTTCGCGAGCATTGCGAACACCGCGAAATGCATCGGTGCTCGCATCAAGATCTACGTCTCCACCATCGCGATATTTTGCGGTCACAAGTTTTCCTAAGCCGCGCCGCCGCAACGGTGTTCGTTGTGCAACATCGAGCATGAGCCTTCCGGCAAGATTCTTTGCTAGCTCACGTAATTTTGGGTCGGTCGCTGCAGTGAGGTCGGCGAGCAATGCCATAGTTGCATCGGGGTCGCTTTGCATTCCCTCATCAATTGCCGATTCATTGAGTTCTCCTACCTCGGGAGACACTTCGTCAAAATTGCTATGCCGCTGCAACTCGCTACGTGATTTTGTTTTCTTCGCCGACTCTGCTTCGGCGGCCTGTGCAGCAGCACCTTCTCTTACGAGTGGGAGTTCGTTGCCCCAGTCGGGGCGTTCACTTTTCCCACATCACCATTTTCTGATGGTTGTGCAAAGACAGTATTCCAAATGTCGGTAATAACTTCTTCCACACTGCGCGCTACACCTTCGCGAAGTTTCACACGGCCGCTTAATGATGTGAGTGCTGCATCGAGACCCACTAACGGGTCTAGCGCATCTTTGCCACGCAGCTCGCCTAGTGACTGCGCCACAAGCGCAGTGTCTATTGCACCACGAACCGAAGACCCGGTACGTAAATCGCTGTGAGCGCGTGTGTGGCGCACAACATTGACAACTTGTGCACACCACTGTTTGTTTGAAGTAGGTGATGCGCGATGCACGATGTTGGTTTCGTCTTCAGCACTTTGATACGCAACTGAGATACGGCACATTCGGTCGTATACAGCACTAGATATGCGTGCCGTTCCAACGGAGTCGAATGGGTTCATTGCTGCAATCATTTGAAACCCGGGTTCAGCGAGAATTCTGCCCAAACGAGGAACAGTAATTTCACCTTCACTCATCACCGTGATGAGCACGTTGAGAGTTTCTTCAGGAATGCGGTTGATCTCTTCGATATAGAGAAGCGACCCAGCACGCATTGCCTCAACGAGGGGGCCGTCGAGAAATGCATCTGGCTTGTAGCCGTCGTTCAGTACCCGAGCAGGGTCGAATGTTCCGGCCAAGCGTGCTGGCGTGAGCTCGGCATTTCCTTCAACAAAAACAAACCCAACATTCATTGCTTGGGCAATTGCTCGCAGAAGGGTTGATTTACCCGTGCCAGGTGGGCCTTCAAGAACGATGTGGCGCTGAGCAGTGAGGGCCGCCAACGTGAGTTCGATCTCACGTTGGCGACCAACTACTTGTTCGTGAACTGCACTGAGAGTGTTTTTCTGCAAAACCATTTCAGCTATAGACGAGTACGCCGCGGATATTTTTTCCGGCGCGCATGTCTTCGTAACCGTCATTCACACCCTCAAGTGGGTAGGTCTTGGAAATGAGGCTGTCGAGGTCGAGTTGACCTTCGCGATACAGGCTGATGAGTTTTGGAATGTCGGCACGAGGATTACCCGAACCAAAGAGAGAACCAACGACTTGCTTTTCCATCAATGTGAGATCGAGCAGGCTCATGCTTGCGCTGTACTCCATTGCTGGGTGAATGTTGGTCACAACCACGCGGCCACGCTTTGCCGTGAGGGCAAGTGCTTCGCCAATCACTGCGCCGCTACCAACACCCATGGTCATGATGACCTTGTTTGCCATGGTGCCCCATGAAATTTGCTGAACGAGCGGAAGTGCTTCTGCCATTGATGCTGCAGTATGTGTTGCACCAAATTGCATTGCCTTTTCACGCTTGAACTCGATGGGGTCAATTGCAATGACGTGCTTTGCACCTGCAAGTTTTGCTCCTTGCACAGCGTTTGCACCAATACCACCAATGCCCACAACAACGACGGTGTCGCCAGGTGAAACTTCAGCGGCATACACACTGCTTCCCCAACCTGTTACAACACCACAACCAAGCAAGCATGCTTTTTCGAGTGGAATGTCTTTTTCGATTTTGATGCAAGATGCTTCATTCACCACTGTGTGGTGGGCGAAAGTTCCGAGCAAGCACATGGTGGAAATGTCTTGGCCCTGTGCGTGGTGACGCGAGGTGCCGTCGGCGATTTGCTTACCGGTGCCCAGCAATGCACCCATGTCGCACAAGTTCGAGTGGCCTGTGCTGCAACTTGGGCAACGGCCGCACGAGGGGATGAACCCAAAAACCACATGGTCGCCAGGTGCAAGCCAACTCACTCCTGGGCCGACAGCTTCAACAACGCCGGCGCCTTCATGGCCGCCAATGATGGGCATTGCAAAGGGAAGGTCACCCGTGACCACGTGCTCGTCGCTGTGGCACATTCCGGAGGCAGCGATTTTGACAAGAACTTCTCCGGCCTTTGGGGCATCGAGCTCAATTTCCTCTACGGACCACGGTGTGTTCAACTCCCACAAAATTGCGGCTTTGGTCTTCATGATTTCCCCCTCTATGTTTGCCCCTGTGGGCCACGTCAATAAATGAGACGCTAGCCCAAGCATCAGACCACTGTCACACGGTACGATTTGGGCATGTCACCAGTTGCCGTCGCTACCGCAGAAACTGCCAGCCAAGAAACCCTCGAAACCGCAGCCGAAGTGCTCGTTTTAGAGGAACTGCTCGTCGAGGAGATCTCCATCGACGGCATGTGTGGCGTGTACTGAGCCACCCGTGACCCTCACCCTCAGTTCAGCGTGCGCTTTGCATCCTCAAGTTGCCCTGCGTCCTGAACCTTTTGGCGCCCTTGCCTACCATTACGGCAACCGTCGCCTGGTTTTTTTGAAGCACCCCGACGTTGTGCGAGTTGTGCGTGAACTTGGCGATCATCCCAGCGTTGGACACACCTTGCGCGCTTGCGGAATTGCCACCGAGCGCGATGCATCTTTTTTACAAGCTCTCAATCAATTGACGAAATCGGAAATCCTTCGTGTCTGCTAGCCAACTCGTTACACAATTAAAGCGTGGTCTCGACGCACCCATTTGCCTCACATGGGAACTCACCTATGCATGCAACTTACAGTGCGTGCATTGTTTGTCGAGCAGCGGTCAACGCGACGACCGCGAACTCACCACTGAACAAGCTTTCGCAGTGCTCGATGAACTGCGTGACTTACAGGTGTTCTACATCAACATCGGTGGCGGCGAGCCAATGGTACGCCGCGACTTTTTCGACATCATTGAATACTCCATCGCAAACGACATCGGAGTGAAGTTTTCGACGAACGGCGCTTTCATCGATGAGAAAAATGCGCAGCGCCTCGCCGCGATGGATTATCTAGATATTCAAATCAGCCTCGACGGCGTTGATGCCATCACGAACGACCCTGTACGTGGAGTTGGCTCTTACGATATTGCTCGTCGTGCAATGGACAATTTGAAAGCAGCAAATTTTGGTCCTTTTAAAATTTCTGTTGTTGTTACTCGCCACAACGTTGATCAGTTAGACGAGTTCAAAGCCCTCGCCGATTCTTATGGCGCACAACTGCGCATTACGCGGTTGCGCCCTTCGGGTCGTGGTGTTGATTCATGGAATGATCTGCACCCCACCAACGAACAACAAGTGCAGATCTATAACTGGCTTCTTGCACATGGTGAAAACGTTCTAACTGGAGATTCGTTTTTCCACCTCAACGCATTAGGTGAATCTCTACCTGGCCTCAACATGTGTGGTGCGGGGCGTGTGGTGTGCCTCATCGACCCTATTGGCGATGTGTATGCCTGCCCATTTGTTTTGCACGACCAGTTCAAAGCAGGAAATGTTCACGACACTGGTGGTTTCACTTCTGTGTGGCGCGATAGCGAGCTCTTTACTTCGTTGCGCGAACCTGAATCGGCTGGTGCTTGTGCATCGTGCGGTAACTACGACTCTTGCCAAGGTGGCTGTATGGCTGCCAAGTTTTTCACTGGGTTGCCACTCGATGGGCCCGACCCAGAGTGCGTAACGGGGCATGGGGCAACTCTTCTTGCAGAACGCCAAGCAAGCCCTGTTTCTATTACCCCAAAGCCCAGCAAAGACCACTCAAAGCCTGCTCGCAGTGCTTTGAGTGTGATGTCGTAAATTCTTTTTCATGGGGTTATTACAGCCTGTTGACATTGGCAATTGCCAAGCACCAAATGGAGTGATGTTCGGCCCTCACGTCACCAACCTTGGTACTGACGAACGAACTTTTAGCGATCAGCACATTGCCTACTATGCGCGGCGCGCTCAAGGTGGTTGCGGTGTCATTGTGCTGGAAGGCATGAGCGTGCACCACAGCGACTGGCCATACGAGCGCGCACCACTCGCGTCTCACTGTGCAGAATCGCTGAACACAATCTCTGAAGCGCTGCACAAAGAACGCTGCTTAGTTTTTGCATCTCTCGACCACTCCGGTGGGCAAGGTACATCTGCATACCACCAGCAACCGTTATGGGCGCCAAGTCGAGTACCCGAAGTGAACTCACGTGAAGTTCCGAAGTGGATGGAACAAGCCGATGTTGATGAAGTCATTGAGGGCTTCGTCAACGCTGCGCGTATTGCAGTTTCTTCTGGTTGTGATGGTGTGGAAATCAATGCTGGTCAGTACAGCTTGGTTCGCCAATTTCTCTCTGGGCTCACGAATCATCGCAACGATGCATGGGGTCAAGATAAAACTTTGTTTGCGCGAACCATTATTGAAAAAGTGCGCGAAGCAATTGGCGATGCCGTCATTGGTCTGCGACTTTCGTGCGATGAGCTTGCACCGTGGGCTGGCATTACACCCGACATGGCAGTAGAACTTGCTCCTCAGCTTGCAGCGTGTGGGCTCGATTATTTGGTAGTTGTTCGTGGCTCCATTTTCTCCGTCGAAAAAACCCGCCCCGATTTTCATGAACCAGAAGGTTTCAATACCGACATCACTCAGCGTGTGCAAGAAGTACTCAACATTCCGGTCTTTTTACAAGGTTCTATTGTTCAACCACACATGGCGATGAGTGCTGTAGAGCAAGGTGTGTGTACCGGTGTTGAAATGACCCGGGCCCAAATTGCCGACCCCGACTTGGTCAACAAAATGCTGGCTGACGACGTAGTAAAGATTCGCCCCTGCATTCGGTGCAACCAAACATGCCAAGTGCGTGATGCACGCAACCCCATTGTTACTTGCGTTGTTGAACCCACATCTGGCCACGAGAGCACCGACCCCAATTGGTATACACAAGTTGCATCGAAGAAAGTTGCCGTCGTCGGCGCAGGGCCAGCGGGCCTGGAAGCTGCGTACACAGCCGCTCGCCGAGGCCACTTGGTGGAGGTATACGAACAACGAAATGCCGCAGGCGGGGTTGCTGCTTTTGCAGGCCCAGGTGGCACATTTGTGCATTGGTTATACGAACAATGCGTAGCTCTTGGTGTGCAGTTTCATTTTGGGGTGTGCGTAGATGAAACAACAAACCATGGTGCAGATGTTGTTCTGCAATGCACAGGCTCACGCCCGGGGGTCGCCACCTATGCGCTACCCGACCACACAGCAGCTGTTGACGTTGTCGATGTGATGAATGGTTCTTATGAACTTCCTGAAAGTGGCGACATTCTTCTGCACGACCCTATTGGTGGCCCTATTGCTATTGCTCTCGCGCAATGGCTTGGCCAACGCGCAATTCTCGTTACCCCCGACAACATTGCCGGAAATGAGCTATCACGCTCGGGCGATTTAGCTCCTGCAAATGTTCGCTTGGCACAGCAAGGAACACGCGTGGTGAAACGCGCGCTTGTGCGTAGGGTTACAAAGTCTGCTCAGGGTGTACGCATTGAAGTGCAAGATCGCTATTCGGGCGAAACCACCACATATGACGCAGCAGCCTTTGTTGACTGTGGCTTTCGCCTTCCCACCGAGCACATCGCGCCGCAGTTTCATCTTGCTGGCGATGCAGTTGCCCCACGCACCGTCCTAGAGGCTGTCCTCGAAGCACGACGTGCAGTGTTTATGCTGTAACCGTGCACTTCTTTCTCGTCGTTCTTCTCGCAACTGCTGGGTACTTCATCGGCACATTCCCGAGCGCCATCATGGTGGCCAAGGCAAATGGCGTCGACATCACTGCGGTTGGTTCAGGCAACCCAGGTGCATCGAATGTTGCCCGCGCATTAGGAATGAAAAAAGGCGCATACGTTTACGGTCTTGATGCAGCGAAAGGTGCCGTCGCCACAGCACTGGGTTGGGTCGTTTTTGGAAATGCTGCTGCGTATTGGTGTGCTGCCGCCGCAGTAGTGGGCCACGTATACCCCATCACACGCCGCTTCGCTGGCGGCAAAGGCGTTGCCACAGGGTCAGGCGCGATGCTCGTGGTACACCCCTTCATCAGCCTTGGACTCGCACTTTTATGGGCGGCTTTCAGCAAAGTAACGAAAAAAGCTTCGATCTCCTCTCTTGTCATCACCGTTCTCTTGCCCGTTTGCATTGCGCTGGCGGGTAAGCCTGGCTGGGAAGTGGGGGCGACTGCCGGCATAGGAGTTTTGGTGGTCATTCGACATATTCCTAATCTCCGGCGGCTCCGTTCTGGTCTCGAGCCATCACTTCCCACGAAAGCCACCTAACCTCTGTCTTTGTGAGTTACAAGTACTTGTGGACCCCGCTCCAACTGGGGCCTGTCACCACACGTAATCGCATTGTCTTTAGTGCCCATCTCACGAACTACGCGCGCAACGGCAAGCCCACAGAACAACACAGCGCTTACTATGCGGCCCGTGCTG
>JAPKZV010000130.1 GCA_026393585.1 Actinomycetota bacterium | reverse complement strand
ATGGGCATGGCGTTCGTCGTGGTGGAGATCGGGTAGGGCACGTTCCCATTCTTCGTGGCGAAACTCAAGCAGTTTCCAGGTGTCGCGTTGTTCTACGTAGCCATGGTGTTCATTGCGGTGCCACAACTGAGTGGTGCAATGATTTTGCAATGCGGTGGTGACTTCAGGAGGCGCAAAAGTGCCGAGACACTCCTGAATAGAACCCCACCAATCAATCAGTGTGTCATCAAGGTCAAAAAGGATGGCGTCGGGTGGAGTGTTGTTCACAATGTCACTATTGTCTCTGTTATGGGGAAAGTAATTACTACCGTCAGCGACATTATTCGGGTTCACGGCACCGAGCGTGCCGCCCAAGACGCACTTGTACTTGGTGAGAAGAGTCAAACGTGGGGTGAGTTGTACACCAGGTCGTGTCAAATGGCTCAGGCATTACGTACCGCTGGAGTGAAAGCAGGCGACCGCGTGTCGTTTCTCGATAAAAACTCTATTGAGCACTTTGAAGTCTTTTACGGGTGCGCACTACTGAATGCCGTCTGTGTTGATGTGAACTGGCGCTTGGCTGCTCCGGAAGTGGAATACATCGTGAATGATGCTGGCTCAACGGTGTTCATTGTGAGTGAAGAATTTCGTGTGATTGCTGAAGCAATTGCCGACCAGTTGAACCCAGAGTCATTAGTAGTTGTCATTGGTGGAAGCGGTGCACCTGTTGGCAAGTCGCTTCGGGCAGCAATATTGACCCGCAGGTTGTTGCACAACAAGAAGATGTTGCATTTCAGTTGTACTCCAGTGGCACCACGGGTCGTCCGAAGGGTGTGATGCTCACGAACAGCAACTTTTTCTCGCTCATTCCTACTTCGCGTGTGATGTGGGAGCTTGATGAAAAAACGGTGAACCTGGTGTGCATGCCGCTCTTCCACATTGGTGGCGGCGGTTGGGCTGTTGCTGGTCAGTATTCAGGGTGCACATCTATCATCGTGCGCGACCTCGAGCCAGTGTCTCTGGTGAAAACCATCGTGGAGAAAAAAGTAACGCACGGCTTTCTTGTGCCAGCAGTGTTGCAAATTATGTTGATGGTTCCCGGAGTAGACACAGCTGACTTCAGCAGTTTGCGCGTATTCGTATATGGCGCATCTCCTATTTCCGAAGAGATTCTGTCGCGTTCCGTGCGAACCTTTAAGTGCAAGTTCTGGCAGGCCTATGGGCTCACCGAAACAACTGGGGCCATTATTAACTTGCCACCAGAAGATCACGACCCAGATGGCCCCAACAAGCATCGTTTGCGTTCATGTGGTGTACCTGGCCCAGAAACACAAGTGCGCATTGTCGACGCGGAGTCGAAAAAAGATATGCCAGTAGGTGAAGTGGGCGAAATTTGGATGAAGTCACCTTTGGTGATGAAGGGCTATTGGAATATGCCCGAAGCAACTGCTGAAGCAATTGTTGACGGCGGTTGGTTCCGCAGCGGCGACGCTGGCTATCTCGATGCCGATGGGTATTTGTACATTCACGACCGCGTGAAAGACATGATTGTGTCGGGCGGAGAAAATGTGTACCCGGCAGAAGTTGAAAATGCACTCATGGCGCATCCTGCTATTGCCGATGTCGCCGTTATTGGTGTGCCCGATGAAAAGTGGGGCGAAACACCAAAGGCAATTGTGGTGCGCAAGGCCGGAGTCGAAGTGACCGAGCAAGAGATCATCAACTTCTGTCGCGAACGAATGGCAAAATTCAAGTGCCCCACAAGTGTTGAATGGATTGATGTGCTTCCACGCAACCCGAGTGGCAAAATTTTGAAAAAAGATCTGCGTGCACCGTATTGGGTGGGTCGCACTCGTCACGTGAACTGATTTTTCAGCACTCATGAACGCACCACAGAGGGCGGTGCACTATAAATAGTGGCATGACTTCCCGTATAAAGCCAACTATTTTCGTCGCCTTTGCGGGGGCGATGCTCTTTGCGGCCTGCGGTGGAAGTTCCCCCGTTGCCGACATGGCAACTCAGCCATGTGGTTCCGGTGAAGTGGTGTCGGGTCGACCATTGCAAATTGTTTCTACCGTTGCGCCCATCACCAGCATCATTGCCAATGTTGTGGGTGGAAGCGGAGCGGTGGTGAATGGCTTGGTTCCAGAAGGGACCAACTCGCACACCTTTGAACCTCCACCAAGTGCTGCCAAAGTTCTCGAAGAGTCAGACGTTGTTTTTATTAACGGGCTGGTTCTTGAAGAGCCAACAAAAGATCTTGCTGAAGCAAATATTGCAAGCGGCGCTGAAGTGTGTGAAATCGCTACTGAACTACTGCCCGAAAGTGAATGGATCTACGACTTCTCCTTCCCGAAAGACGGTGGTAAGCCAAACCCTCATCTGTGGACCAACCCGCCCATGGTGAAGGAGTACGCACGCGTGGTGCGCGACACCTTGGTGAAGCGCAACCCAGAAAATGCCGAGACGTTCAACACGAACTTCACAGCGTTTTCGGCAAAAGTTGATGCACTCGACACGGCCATGGAGACAGCAACACAAACCATTCCTGCGCAAGACCGCAAGTTGCTCACCTATCACGATGCGTATGCCTATTTTGCTCGGCACTACAACTGGACCGTGGTAGGGGCAATTCAGCCGTCTTCGTTCGAGGAGCCGACTCCCAAAGAAATTGCCGACCTCATAACTCAGGTCAAAGAAGAAAATGTAAAAGCAGTCTTTGGTAGCGAGGTATTCCCATCGCCTGTTTTAGAGCAAATTGGCAAGGAAACCGATGCCAAATACATCGATGTGCTGCGTGATGATGATCTTTTGGGTGAACCCGGTGACCCCGAGCACTCATGGATGGGCCTCATGCGTTTCAACTTTGTCACGATGGTGGAAGCCCTTGGCGGCGACGCGTCTGCACTCAAAGCTTTAGATGTAAACGATGTGGTGAAAGATTCTGCGGTATACCCTCAGTGAACATGAAAGTTGCTGAAAAAGACGTCTTGGTGCATTGTCACCATGTCACCTGTGCCTATGGCGATGTGGCAGTAGTAAACGACGTCAATTTCACGTTGCATCGTGGCGAGTTTGCCGGCATTGTTGGCCCGTCGGGTTCAGGCAAAACCACTTTGTTGAAAGCGGTACTCGGGAGTATTAAGCCAGTGCACGGCAGCATCGACATGTTGAAGGGCTTGCGCCTTGGTTATGTTCCGCAAGTAGAAAGTGTCGACTGGAACTTTCCTGTCACGGTGCTCGAGGTCATTGTGATGACCCGTGGGGAAAAGAAGTGGTGGCCACGTATTACCGCAGCAGAACGTGCAGCGGCAGAAGATGTTTTGGAGCAACTTGGGCTCGGGGGTCTTTCTGGGCGTCATATTCGTGAACTCTCAGGCGGTCAACAACAGCGTGTGTTCGTGGCCCGTGCGCTCTTTCATTCGCCCGATATTTTGGTGCTCGATGAACCCACTTCGGGTGTCGACGTGCGTACCCGCCACGAGGTATTGCACTTGCTCGCCGACCTACACGACGCAGGAATGTCGGTGTTGCTCACCACGCACGACCTCAATGGCTTAGCTGCTCACTTGCCGCGGCTTATTTGCTTGAATAAGGAAATTGTGGCCGACGGCAGCCCACGTGAAGTGTTGGTGCCCGATGTATTAGAGAAGTTGTACGGCGCCCCCATGCACGTGTTGGAACACGGTGGCATGCCTGTGGTGCTTGATCATTCAGAGAACCCCATGGTGGGTCGCTTCGGCGGCAAGGCCGTATAGCAGTGCATTCGTCAATTGTTTACGCGCTCAGCTTGGGTGAACCGTATGGCTTTCAGTTTTTCCGTAATGGAACTCTTGTTGCTCTCATCGCTGGTGGCCTGTGCGGTCTGCTCGGAGTATTTGTGGTGTTGCGCGGCATGTCGTATATCGGCCACGGTTTGTCGCATGCGGTCTTTGGTGGCGCAGCAGCTTCTGCAGTCATGAACTTCAACTACTTCATTGGTGCAGGTATTTGGGGTGTGGTGTCGGGAGTGCTCATTGGTCGCATTGCGCGCCGGCGCATTATTGGTGCCGATGCTGCTATTGGTGTGGTCACTACCGCGTCGTTCGCTTTGGGCTTGGCTTTGTTGAATAGGTACGGCCAAGCAAAACGCAGTATTGAAGCAGTGCTCTTTGGCAGCGTGCTTGGTGTGAAAAATAGCGACATCATTGCGGTACTCGTGGTGGCCGTGTTAGCAACAGTGGTCATTGTTTTGGGTTACCGCAAGTTTCTCTTTTCCACTTTTGACCCTGAAGTGGCCGAAGTCAGTGGTGTGAAGGTCTCGTTAATGGAAGCCGCGCTGATGGTGATGTTGTCGCTCACCATTTTGGTCACCATGCGGGTCATCGGAACCCTGCTCATTTCTGCATTGCTGGTCATTCCTGCAGCAACTGCGCGCATGCTTACCAACCGTTTCTCACGCATGTTGTGGATCTCGCCACTCATTGGCGCCGCTTCGGCATTTTTAGGAATGAACGTGGCGTATCACACCAATACGTCGGCAAGCGCAATGATTATTTTGGTCGGTGCGAGTGCATTTACCTGTGTGTATTTCGGAAGTGGCGTACGCGGCCGGCGCCGCATGGCCTCATTCGGGCACTTGTAAGAGCCACTCCACGCCGTCGGGCGTGTCTCGCACTTCAATATGTGCAAGTGCTAACGCATCGCGAACAATGTCAGACAAGTCGAAACGTTTTTCGGCACGCACGATTTTGCGAATTGCAAGAAGGGCTTCCACGTAGGGTGCAACACGTTCACGGGGGTCTTCTAGGCCACCCGTTGCAGCCGTTCCTAACTTCACAATCATGGAGCGCAGCACTTCACGTGCCGAGTCGGCGTCGGTGCCGGTAAGGGTGTCGGCCGACCACAACTTGATGTCGTTTTCCAATTCCAAAATGGCACGTGTTGCACCATTTGCATCACCAGCAGCAAGGGCCGACTCAAACTCTTCGCGGCGCAGCTGCGCCACGCTCGCCAAAGATGTTGCAACTACTTTTGGTTCATCGACCACAACAACAGGTGGCGGGGGAGTTGAGCTTGTGGCAACAGTGGGGTTTTGAAGTTGTTCTAATGACAGCACTTCGCCAGAGGCAAACGTGGTGGAGTTGCCCTTCACTCGTAATGTGACAACACCGTTACCCACCACTTCTGCAGTGCGCTCGTTGAGGTCGATAACAATTCCGGTGTGCTCGTCGACGCCAAGAACGTATTCGCCGTCGTCGAGTTGTTGTTCAAGCGTATTGAGGCGCGTTTCGCCGAGATAACAAAACCGTGTGTCGTGGTGGCCACCTTCGGCGTTGTTGTAATGCGGAATCACCACTGCAGGTATGCCAAATTCGCCAAGCAAGTTGAGACCTTCAAGCCAATATGGCTCTTCGCCGCATTTATAAATTTCATACACGGGAACCGTGCGGGTTCCTAAGGTGAGAGCAGCTGCCGAAGCAAAAGTAACAATGCCGCCGCGTTGCAATTTTTCATGCAAGATGTGTGACACCTGAGTATTTTTCCACTGACGAAGTGCGTAGGTGGGCGAGCCCGGCCCGGCAAATACGTAGTCGGCGTCGGTGAGTGCACTGAGGCCTTGTTGCACAGCCAATGCGTCGGCACCAATCATGCGAGTGAGGCCAAGTGGCGAAATTGCAGTATTCACGCTGACTTCGAAGTACTCGACAGCGCGCAGTGCAAGCTCGGGGGCATTTTCTTGAAATCCATATGGTGTGTCGAGCACTACTGCATTGGGTTGCGAGAGGCGACCAATGAGTTGGCGATGTATTTTCACCATGGTGGGTGAGGTTTCGCCAGAACCCATGATGGCAAGTATGCGTGCAGTGGTACTCATGGTTATATGAAAAATCCGTTCACTGAGGCGTCGTGTAATTCTTGTGCAACTCGTTGTGGAAACTGCGCATGAAGGTCGTGGTCGGCTGGTTCGTACCAATTCGCTGCACCTTTGGGCAGTAACTCAAGAGCACGTGCCACCGCTTCTTTTTTGTCGACCGCCCAAGCTGCTTCACCGCTGCCCACAGCAGGCATGAAGAGAACAGGTACTGAAATATGGGGGAAGCGTTCTTCGGGATTGTGTTCCCACAAACCGCGCAGCACTTTGAGATGTCGTTCTAATGAGAGCCACGGGCGAATGGTGCCATCGGCGAGTACTTCCATATTTGCCATTGCGCCGCGAATGCCTGCTTCTGGCCAATCGGAGTGGTGCGCGCGAATTGCGCCTTCGAGTCGCGTTGCTGGTGTGCCAAGCAAGTTGGGCGGGCGCAGTTGTTGTTCACACGTTTCCCATTCGGGAAAATGTTTTTGTAATTGAATGGTGCCACCATCAACCCCACACACGCCGCGCACTAAGTGCGGTGCGCGTGCAGCAAGTTCAATAACTACGTTGGCGCCCCACGACTGACCAGCAACAATGGGGCGATCTAGCTCCAGTTGTGTAATGAAGAGTTCAAGGTCATGGGCAACAGTGCTCATATCGAAACCGTCGTCGGGTTTGGAACTTTGCCCGTGCCCACGCTGGTCGATGGCCACCACATAGTGGCCAAGGTCGACGAGGTGCTCGGCAACGCCGTCCCACAGCCGAGCATTGGAGGCAAGACCGTGCACCAAGAGCATGGGGGCCTCGGGAAGAGTGGGTTCGCCCCATGCGATGCAATGGAGATGCAGGCCGGAGCGGATTTCGTGCATCTGGTGTTGTGTCATTGTGGCTAGTTTCTCATGCTTTGGGCGAAGTCGCGTAATGCTGGCATGTCACGATAGACAGATGAGCAATATGTCGAGCGCCATTTGCCTTCCTCCCTCGTCTGTAAAGGTCGACGCGCTGCGAACTTCCATCGAATCGATGGGAAATGTGGTGGTGGCCTTTAGTGGTGGAGCCGACTCAGCATTTCTTGGCGCCTTTGCCACCTTGGTTTTAGGGGCAAACAACGTCTTGTGCGCTACGGCAGTATCGGCATCTTTGGCGGCAAGTGAAGCCGACGATTGTCGTGCACTTGCCACAGAGTGGGGCCTGAATTGGCAAACATTTCTCACCAATGAAACAAGTCGACCCGAATACATTGCAAATAGTGGTGACCGTTGCTTTCATTGCAAAGACGAACTCATGGATGTGTTGGTGCCCATTGCTCGCGAGCGCAGCGCACACATCACACTCGGCGTGAATGTTGATGACCTCGGTGATCATCGCCCGGGTCAACAGGCTGCAGAACTGAAAGGCGCAGTGTTCCCCCTTGTGGTGGCGAACCTGTCGAAAGCAGAAATTCGTGACCTATCGCAAGCAATGGGGCTGCGCACCTGGAATAAGCCAGCAGCTGCGTGTTTAGCAAGTCGTGTTCCATACGGAACCGCGGTCACTGTGGGGCTGCTCAGCACCATCGATCGTGCAGAGGCAGCAATGCGACAATTGGGTTTCGTAGGAAATATGCGGGTGCGTCATGAAGGGAAAACGGCCCGTATTGAGCTCGATGCCAGCGACATTGCCCGTGCGGCGGAGTTGCACAACAGCATTGTGGGCGCTCTTGAGCCGTTGGGGTATCAGTACGTCACCCTCGACCTTGCTGGTTTTCGCTCGGGCAACTTGAATTGGGCATTAGGGGCCGATAAATCGTAAGGTGTACTCAGTAGTAACTCATGGGGGTAGGAATGAAACTGTCAATGATGGTCAACTATGCAGGTGGCTTTAAAGAAGCTGCTGCACGTGTTGTAGAACTAGAAAAAGCTGGTCTCGATCAGGTCTGGATCGCCGAGGCTTACAGTTTCGACGCCATTTCGCAAGTGGGTTACCTTGCTGCAATCACCAATCGCGTGGAAATTGGAACAGGCATTGTGAACGTGTACTCGCGTTCTGCAGCGCTCATGGCAATGACCGGCGCTGGTTGCGACTATGTCAGCGACGGACGCTTCATTCTTGGGTTGGGTGCATCGGGCCCACAAGTAGTGGAAGGTTTCCATGGCGTTCCTTATGAGAAGCCAATGCAGCGCATTAAGGAATACATCGAAGTGTGCCGTGAAGTGTGGAAGCGTGAAAAGGCTCTCAACTATCAGGGTCAAACCGTTACAGCACCTTTGCCAGCGGGCGAAGGTACCGGACTCGGCAAACCACTCAAGCTCATCAACCACCCATTGCGCTCAGACATTCCTATTTGGTGGGCAAGTTTGAAGGGTCTCAGCGTCGAGGCAACTGCAGAGTTGGCCGACGGTTGGTTGCCCATCATGTTCGTGCCAGAAAAGTTCGACAAAGTATGGGGCAAGCAGTTGAAGGCCGGTACTGCAAAGCGCAGTAAAGACCTGAAGCCACTCGACATCAGCGCAGGCGGCATTCTTGCCATTGGCGAAGACAACGTGGGCGACACCAAAGCCAAAATTCTCAACATGGTGCGCCCGAACAGTGCTCTGTACATCGGTGGCATGGGTGCTCGTGGCAAGAACTTCTACAACGACATTTGCTCGGCCTACGGATACGAAGCAGAAGCAAAGTTGGTACAAGACCTGTACCTCGACGGCAAAAAAGAAGAAGCCGCTGCAGCAGTGCCAACTGAAATGCTCGAACTCACTAACTTGGTGGGACCAAAGAGCTTCATTGCCGAGCGTGTTGCTGCATTCAAAGAAGCAGGCGTCACCGTTTTGTCGGTCAACCCTGTTGGTTTAGTACCACCAAGGGTGTAACGGCTACTGCAGTAGCGATGTGTGTTGAACGCGGTCTTCTCAGTTACGAATTACCTGTTGCTCACTATTGGCCAGAGTTTGCTCAAAACGGTAAAGGCAACGTCACTGTTGCGCAGTTGTTGTCGCATCAAGCAGGTTTGTACACCGTTGAGCGCCACATGGAGCTAGAAGAAATTCTGCACTGGAACACCATTACTGCAGAACTTGCGGGTATGGCCCCGTTGTGGGAACCAGGAACTGAACACGGTTATCACGCGCTTACTTTTGGTTGGCTTGCTGGCGAACTCATTCGTCGTGTCGATGGTCGAGGAGTGGGGCAGTTCATTCAGGAAGAAATTGCAGGTCCACTCGGCGTAGAAATTTACGTGGGGCTTCCCGAGGCGCTCGAGAATCGAGTGGTTCCCTTGCTCCAAGGACGCGACCCCAATGCACCCGCACAGCCAGAAACCGAAGAAGCGCGCCAGGTACGTGAGTTGCTCGAACAGTTCATGGGGCCAAACACTCCAGGCGGCAAAGCGCTTTCATTGTCGGGTTCGTGGACAGGCGAAGGTTTGTTTAATCGTAGCGATGTGCTGCGTGCAGAAATTCCGGCAGCTAATGGTGCAACTAATGCACGCTCGCTTGCCGCGATGTATGCCGCTTTGCAACACCCTGTGAATGGAGTGCAGCTCCTGTCTGGCGCAATGCGTGAAGCCGCATTTGCAGTGCAGACTCCAGCTAACGAAGCTGATAAGTGTTTAGTTGTTCCTACTTCGTTTTCAATGGGTTACATGGCGGCATCCGACTTCACCCCATATGCGGGCGAGGGAAGTTGTGGGCACCCTGGTTTTGGTGGATCAGTTGCTTTCTTGCAACCCCAGCGTGAACTTGCCTTTGGCTATGCAATGAACAAACTTGCGGCAAACCTAGCCGGCGATACGCGCGCTAAAACTCTGATGGATGCTGCTGCTCGGTGCGCAGACGCTCTCTAATAGGTTTCGTCAACACTAGATAGCTCACACTTGCAAATGCAGCGGTGACTGCAAAGACTGCAATGGTGACGCGCACCCCAACGGCATCGGCCAGTAAGCCCGACGCTGCACTCGACAAGCTGAGCATGAGGGTAACAATGGCAAAGTCGCCAGCAAGTATGCGCCCGCGCACTGCATCGGGTGATCGCATTTGTAGGCCGTACGACGAGAGTGTCCATTGTGCTCCACCGCCAAAGTGAGCAAGTGCAACGCAAATACCTGCAATGGCAATGTTGGGGCTCACTGCAGCACCCAAATAAAACACCGAGAACAAAAGTCCGGCTATTCCACACGTAAAGAGAAGTTTTTGTAAGTTGCCCTTCACGAACCGTGCGCCAATAATGGGGCCGAGACCAGAGCCAATGCCGCGAACACCAATGAGCATGCCACGCCCCGCAT
>JAPKZV010000170.1:2231-3052 GCA_026393585.1 Actinomycetota bacterium | reverse complement strand
GTTGACGGCGGCATGACTATTCAGCATTAACAATGAGAAGAGTCACCCCGTATTTGTTATCTGTGTTGCTGGTCGTTGGCGTGCTGTTGTCGTCGGTGGCGGTATGGGCAAATAAGCAAGTCACAAATACCAACTACTTCGTCAAAACCGTCACCCCGCTAGCGGATGACCCTGCTGTGCAAGCAGAAGTGTCTGATCGACTCACCACGGCCATTGTTGCCGCGGTGGATATAGATGGCCGTCTTGGTGCGTACTTGCCGGGACAACTTGACTTTTTAGCCGAAAAAACCAACGATGCATTTCAGAAGTTGGTGCTCGGTCAAATAGAGAAATTGGTTGACAGCGATGCGTTTCGCAAACTCTGGAGCGGCGCGGCGCGGCTAGGTCATGTTGCCATCAAGCAGGTGCTCACAGGTGACGGTGTGGCAAATACCGTTGTTGCCGGAGTGTTGAGTTTGCAGTCATTTATTCAGGCCGTCATCGATGCACTCGTTGCGCGAGGTGCAACTTTTCTAGAGAAGGTTTCATTCATTGGAAGTGACTATTCCATTGAACTCATTCATCCTGAAACACTGCACAACATTCGTGGATGGGCAGGTGTTTTACAAAAAAGTACAACGCTGTTACCAGTGTTTGCTTTGCTCTTATCAGCACTCATCATTTATATGAGTCGCAATAAATGGCGAGGCGCAAAATTGGTGTCGGTGGCGTGGCTTCTGGGGGCGGCGTCAATAGTGGCAGCAGTGAAAATATGCGAAAATATCTACAGCAATGCTCTGAATGCGGGAAATGACACGCCGATACACGTATATCGTGCGCTT
>JAPKZV010000170.1:0-2212 GCA_026393585.1 Actinomycetota bacterium | reverse complement strand
ACGGGCTGAGCAGAGCAGGGGTGCAACTCTTTTTTGTGGCATTGTTTTTACAGGTAGTTCTTGAAGTGAGTCACATGGTGAAAAGGAAATCGTATGAATCAATCAGATAAAGAAGATCACAAATCGAATATCAGTTTTCAGCAGGTCTGCTGGGGTCTCTTGGCAATGATCGCCGTGCTCTTTGTTGTGCTCAACAGCGAAAAGACCGAAATGAACCTCATCTTTGCCAAGCCGAATTTGCCACTCTTCGTTCTTGTCATTACCTCGATGCTCATTGGGTTCTTGCTGGCAAAGCTCACCGGGCGTCGTAAAAAAGACGACTAAAGGTTTAGTGCCCGTGTCCGCGTGAGCGGCTTGCCCCTGCTAACAGGCTTGAACCCAAAATGCCGAGTGGCAAGGTTCCCCAATACGAGACGTGGGTGCCGATATTGCCGAGGAAGAGCATGAGAAGCCACGTTGCGGGGAATGTGGCGACGAGAAAGACAACGGTGAGTGCAAGAAATTTCTTGATCATTTTTGTACTTTAGCCAAGGTTTCTGCGCCTCTCGGGCCACTTGACGCATGCGTTACCCTGTCCATATGGAGCAATCACTGCCAGACCCCAATGTTGCCTTCGGCGATCATCGTTGCCCAGGCCCGAGCTATCGCGACCTTGTGTTGCGCGATGAAACCGGTGTTCCCGCGCAGATGCTGGAAAGTGAATACCGCTACCGCGGCAGTGAGCCCATTGGCTACCACCGCTACACCTCGAAAGAATTTGCGGAACTCGAATTCGAAAAGGTTTTCATGCGTGCATGGCAATGGGCCTGCCGCGAAGAACACATTCCCAACGAAGGTGACTACCACGTATACGACGTTGGTCAACGTTCCATCATTCTCGTGCGTGACCCGCAAGGAAAAATTCGTGCATTTAATAACTTCTGTTTGCATCGCGGAACTCAGCTCAAACCATCGGGCGACCAAGGCAATGCAAACCGCTTTACGTGCCCGTACCACGGGTGGGCGTGGTCGACAACAGGAAAAATTGCTTCGTTGCCTTGCCGGTGGGACTTCCCGCACTTGTCTGACGACGACCTCGAGATGCCTGAAATTCAAGTCGACACTTGGGGCGGATTCGTATTTGTGAACTTCGATCCAACGGCTGGCCCGCTACGCGATTACCTCGGTGTCTTGCCTGAACATTTTCAAGGTGCTTGGGATCTCTCGAAGCGCTATGTGGAACTACACATCAAAAAGCGTTTGCCATGCAACTGGAAAGCAGGCATGGCTGCATTCCTCGAGGCATACCACGTGTACAAAACGCATCCACAAGGTCTGCGTGCTACAGGCGATGCCAACGCGCAATACGACGTATTTGGCGAACATATTTCGCGCTTCATGCACACATCCGGAACGCAGAGTCCGCATATTGCCAACCAACAAACAGAACAGGAAATTTTAGATTTCTTGTTGGGTCGCAAATTCAGCCCAGGCATGGAAACTCCAAAAATTCCTGAAGGCAAAACCGCACGCGACGTATACGCACAACTCTCCAAGGTGCAGCTAGGCGAGAAGTACGGAGCCGATTATTCCGACTTCAAGGTCGCCGACACCGTTGACTCCATTGAATATTTTGTCTTCCCGAACGGGTTCTTTTTCCCAGGAGCTCGAATTCCACTCACGTACCGGTTCTTACCAAACCCCGATAATCCTGATGAGTGCACATTCGATTTATTGTTCTTGCGCCCACATCCTGCAGACGGAAATATTCCTGCACCTGCAAAAGTGTGTCATCTTGACTTTAAAGACAGCTATGCAAGTGCACCGGGTATGGATCCTGGCCTTGGCGGAGTATTCGACCAAGACACCGACAACCTTGCCGCGCAAACACGTGGGTTTAAGGGAAGCATGCGCACGGCGGAAACACTTGGCAACTACCAAGAAATTCGCACGCGTCACCTGCACGAAACTATCGACAAATACATGGCGCGGCCTTAACGCAAATGACCGTGTTCCCTCGTTGGACACATGTTGCTCTACCGGTCCAAGACCTCGAGCGTTCACTTGCGTGGTATGAGCGCTACACCCCATTGCGACTTCTAGATGAACGCCATGAAGATGGTGCAGATGTTGCATGGCTATCTCATCCGGAAGCCGCTGAGTATCCCTCTGTATTGGTTATAGCGAGTTTGCCTGAGCACCGCAGTGCATCACAGCCACAACTGCGCCCATT
>JAPKZV010000002.1 GCA_026393585.1 Actinomycetota bacterium | reverse complement strand
GTTGGTAGCTGCGAAAGAGGGATCCTTGCCAAAGTGCGCATCACCATGGTCCAGACGAGCGTGCAAATGAGTGAAGATGCAAAAAAAGCGGCGCCGGTGTGAGCATATGTTTTTGCGCTTGGCGATTGCCACCAATTCTTCAATTTATTTTTTGATGTCAGAACGCTGATTCCGCCGGCTTGATGCAGCGATACCGCAACCATGGCCATACCAATAATGACCGCGGGCAAAATGAAGACACTTTTTGTTAGTGCACACACAATGCCTATCGCTACAGCATGTTTTGCATACGAGCGTTGTTTGGTATGCGCTAGTGCAGCAGCCAAACACACAAGTGCGCCACAGAGAATGCCAGCGGAGTCGTTGTTCACAATTGCGGAGTAATACACAACGGTGGGCGTTAACCCCATCACTGCAATGCCGGCCAGCGATGTGAGGCGGGGAATTTTCATTAACTGCGCAACATGCCACGACAACAGAAGCCCTGCAATCAGGAGGAAAACTCCCATCATGCGGGCACTGCCCACGGGGCCGAGGCCGGCCACCTTCTCCATCACTTTTGCTACAGGTGCCGTGACGGCGTAATACAGTGGTGGTTGTTGCGCTTCATATTGGTAGCCCTCGCCGGGGAAGTCTTTGGCGATGAAGGTAGGCGACGTGCAAGGTGGGGTGACAATGCCAGGAAGTGCGGTACCGCGACACGCGATTTCTTTGAGGGTTGACTCCATGAGTGGGTCGCCCAACACCGGTACGCCGTGCGAGTAGAGGCGCTCGACGTAGTCGAAGTGTGCTTGTTCATCGATGGGTGAAAATTGTGAGTGGCGTTGAATGACACTGCCCACTACTGCGGTGGGCAAAACCACACAGAAAAGTAATGGGAGCCACCACTTCTTGAGAAAAGAAGTGAGGTGGCTGACACTGAGCATGTGACGAGCCTAGACAGGAAGACTCGCTCGCATTGCCCACACTGCGTGCCACCCTGCAAGTAGCCTGAATTCACAGGAAGTCGGTATGCAATTGCAATCATTCGAGCAGGGTGTAGAGCGTATGGTCGGTGGCGTGTTTCAACGTGCATTTAAAAGTTCAGTTCGACCCATTCACATTGGGCGCAAGCTCATTCGTGCCATCGATGCTGAACGCACTGTCGACGCTGCTGGCAAGGCCGTGGCACCCAACGTATTTGTGGTGCATTTGAATGAAAAAGACCGTGCTGCTTTTGGCGATTTAGAAAAGCCTTTGGTTGCCGAACTGGTGGGCGCTGCCGAGGAATACGCGAAAAGCGAGAACTACTCGTTGTTGGGCGCGGTGCAGGTGAGCTTGTTCACCGATGCGGCCTTGAAATCGGGGCGTTTTGAGGTGAAGGCCAGTGTGAGTGCCGGGGTTTCTGAGCCCAGTGCACCAGTGGCGCCAAAAGTAGAGCCCAGCGCCGAACCGCCTGCAGCGAGCATTGTTCCCTCTGTTGAGATTCCGGCGGTAGTGCCGCCCGTGGTGGTGCCGCCGGTTATTACCCCACCCACCATTGCCACACCTTCTATTCCGCCACTTCCTTCGCTGGGCGCAACGCCTAGTGCCCTGGCTGCTGCACCAGCGCCTACCTTGAAAGCCACGCTTGCCATGGGCGATGGGTCGCGTATTGCGTTGCGCCCTGGGGTCATTTCGGTGGGTCGCTCGGCCGAGTCGACCATTCCGTTGAACGACACCAATGTGAGCCGGCGCCATGCCGAGTTGCGCTTGCGTGGCGAGGGTGCCGATGCCGTGTGGGTATTGGTCGACCTCGGCAGCACCAACGGCACCCTT
>JAPKZV010000180.1 GCA_026393585.1 Actinomycetota bacterium | reverse complement strand
TATGAGTTCAACGCGTGTCATTCTCATTCGACACGGTGAGTCACAGGTAGCAGTCGACAAAATCATTGGCGGCTTCCGCACATGCAACGGTCTGTCTGAACTAGGCCGTCGTCAGGCTGCCGCATTGGGGAAGCGATTTGCTTTCGAGAACGAACAAGTTCCCGGCACGCTTGTTCCCACTGTGTTCATTGCGAGCCATTTCGCTCGTGCTCAAGAAACCGCTCAATTGATTGCCCACGGGATAGGCAACCCACCTCTCCTCACAGACCCCGAGTTTGGTGAGCACGACCCAGGCCCAACATGCGATGGTATGCCCTATGGCGACTTCCTGGAAAAGTTTGGACATCGCAACTGGGAAACCGACCCCTATGACGAAACGTACCCAGGCGGGGAAACGGTGGCGGCTTTCCAACTGCGTGTGGGGTCAGCATTGCGTCGTGTGGTCGATGCGCATCCAGGGGAAACCATTGTGATCTCATGTCACGCAGGAGTGATTGACACTTGCTTGCGCTATGCATTGCGCGCAGCCCCAACTGGCGAATTCGAAGTGCACACGGTCAACACTTCTGTCACGGAAATTGTCCATGTACGCCCGGGTCGCTGGAAGCTTGTGCGTTACAACGACACTGGCCACTTGTTGGGTATTCAATAGCAATCTGCCTCGTTGGTTTATGATATGCCTCATCGCGGCATGCGAAAACACAAGGGAGCGCAATGGGTGCATTAACAGGAAAAGTTGCAGTTGTCATCGGCGGGCATTCTGGCTTCGGTGAAGCGATCGTTCAGCGGTTTCATCGCGAAGGAGCCCAAATCGCCATTGCGGCTCGTCGTATTGATGTAGTGAATGCAGCGGCAAGCGCAGTAGGTGGGAAGGGCTACCAGTGCGACATCACCAACAACGACGAAGTAGCGGCACTCATCCAAAACGTCGAGAAAGACTTCGGACGTATCGACATAGCTGTGAACTGTGCTGGTTACGAGCAAAGCACGCCCATTGCAGAACTGACTCCCGAGAAACTTGTGGCAATGCAAGCCGTTCAATTCACGGGTGCCATCTACTGCATGCAGCATTTTGGTAATTCCATGGCTGCTTCTGGGGGCGGCGCATTTCTGTCGATCTCGTCTCAAACGGCGCACAGCCCCGCTATTGGTTTGGCAGCGTATGGAAGTTCTAAAGCTGGTGTTGAATATGCAACGAAAATTGCCGCAGTTGAATACGGCCCCAAAGGAGTCAGGTTCAACTGTGTGGCAGCTGGGCTCATTGAAACACCCATGACGGCTCGTGTGTTTAAGGTTGACTACGCCATTCAGGCGCTCACCGAACTCACACCAGTGCGACATATGGGAGCGAGTGAAGATATTGCGAAAGCTGCTTACTTCTTTTGTAGCGATGAAGCACGTTTCGTCACGGGTCAAACCCTCTGTGTCGATGGCGGTGCTTCTCTTCACGGGCTTCCGACGCCTTTGCATTATGCCGACGCCGCTCGGCGTATGGCTGAGAAACCAGCCGACAGCAAATAGGCGCTATGTCTCGCATCGCCGTTGTTGGGGCGGGTCCGGCTGGTTGCGTCGCAACACAGCGACTCGTCACCGCAGGGCACTCAGTTGTTCTCTTCGAACAAGGTGTGGGCCTCGATGGCTGTGCAGCCGCACGCAGCTCTGCATCTTTTTCTGACGCGTTGAGGGAAACTCAGTTGCTCGACCATTCCAGCTTCGTGACAGATGCCGGAGATCATGCCTTGCCATATCTGCGTGGACGGGGAGTGGGCGGAAGTTCTGCAGTGAATGCAATGGCACAAACGTGGGGTTGTCCCGATGACTACAACCAATGGGAACGCGCTTATGGCTGCACCGGCTGGGGATGGAGCTCAGTTCGTCAGGAATTTCAGAATCTTCACATGGGGTCATCTCGAGCAGTTGAAGCAGGAAGATTTTCGCGCGCGGTTGTTGAAGCGGCACTGCGTATGGGTGCGAGCGAGGTTCAGCACGGTGCAGGTTGTGGAGACGGTGCTGGAACGGTTGCTCTGTCGTTAGTTGATGGCAAACGTCTCGATACATTCTCTGCTTTTGTGCTGCCGTTGTTGCGTGATGCGAATACTGCAGCTCTCCTCGAGGTGCGCACTGAGTGTTCTGTTGAAGCCGTGCTGATGGAAGGCGGTGTTGCAAAAGGTCTTGTATTAGGTGATGGCTCTGAAGAGCAGTTCGATGCAGTAGTGATGTGTGCAGGTGCGGTGTGGACTCCGCTTCTCCTCTTGCGCAGTGGTTTATTTGGCCCTGCCATTGGTCGCAATCTCCAAGACCATCCGTCGTTGTCAATCATTGTGCAGATGGCGCAAAGTGTTGAAGAAACGATTCCTGAGGTGACCTCATTAGTGATTGCATCTTCAGCAATGGGTGAGAGCAATATCCACCTGTTGCCAGTGAATGCAACAAGTAATGGCAACGGAATGCAGTTCGCTCAGTTGGTTGCGGCGGTCACACAAGTGTCATCACGCGGGTCAGTGAAAGAGGTCGACCAGAAAGCAGAGTTATCGCTGCGATCATTAACAACCGATGCAGACGCAGAAGCAATGCGGGCAGCCATTATTTTGGCTTCCGATGTGTTGGCTCCACTCAAGGAAAGTGGCCTGGTGGTGGAGTGCTATGTAGATAATGCAGGAACTCGTCTTCATGAACTCCTTGCACATGATCAGGCGAGCATGGCGAGGTTCGTACAGCGTCAACTTGGGGCCTATTCACACGTTTCAGGAACCTGCGCAATGGGTGCAAGCGAGTCAGATCATGCCGCGGTGAGCACTTCAGGAGCCGTGTTCAACACTCAACGTTTGTGGGTTGCCGATGCATCGGTATTTCCCGATATTCCTCGCGGGGCAACGCAATTGCCTACCATGATGGTGGCAAGTCGTATAGCGCGTGGTGTTGCGCAGCAACTGAGTTAATTCTTGAGAGGTGTAGTTCATGTCAGTTTTTCGTTTGTTCAGCAAATCTCGCCATCGTGAATGGCGCAAGCCAGGTCATGAAACTCATGAAATTTTGTTGTCGGCAAATGATCCCAATGCCCAAGAATTCGCTGCGGCGCTTCGAAAAGTCAACGTTGACGTGTGTGTTGTACCCAACGTGAATAAATGGCTAGAAGAAGCTGTGGCGGTGCGGGCAATCGCTCACGATGGAAAAAAGTATCAAGCTCGTATTGCAATTGTGCGAGGCGCGCCGTCGGGAGAGCTAGCTCTTCAAGTTGCGGGAGTTTTGTCTATTGCTTTTGCGAGCAACTTCACTCAACGGCAGCTGAAGTTGGCCTTGAAGCACGCAATGCCCGCTTCACCAAAATAACCCAGCCACCAATTGCGCAGAGGCTAAACAAGATCCATTGAATGGCATATGACAAGTGAGAGCCGTTGTCGGTAAGGGGGCTTGGTACCTGCGCCGGCAGAGCCGAAGTAATTTGTGGTGACTCCAGCAAGTCAAGATAGAACGGCAAAACGGTTTGCTGATCATTGAGACGCATCTGTTCGCTCAGTCTTTGTACGTCGAGGCGCTGCACCTCGGTGAGTACTCCGGTGGTGGGGTCACTGAGAGCACCTGTACGGCGTTCTTGGGAAAGCCGAATGCGTCCCACTAATTCAACTTCTCCGCTCGGAGCATTTGGCATCGAGGCGGCTAATGGAACAAAACCGCGGTCAACGATGACTGCGTGCATTTTTCCGTCGATGGTGAAATCGAGCGGAGTTGCGGCATCAACGCCAGCGGCTCCGTCTTGACTGCGATTCACGATTGTGACTTCAGCGGCTGGGCGAAAGGTGCCTCGCACCACCACGCGGCGCCATTGAATGTCGTTGAGATCGGTGGGGAGATTGGCCACAAGGTTTTTAATAGGCGTGATTGCTTGAGTGGCATTGGCTTTCAACCCAGCATTAAAGGTTTTGCGCTCGTCAAGGCGCCTGAATTGCCACATTGACAATGACATCATGACGACAACAAGAACAATGACAAGCAGGTGAGTAAGTAGCCATTTCGGACGAATAAAGGTGCGCAGATTCGTATGGTCCTTCACTGCACTTCACGCTAGTTTGTAAGTGTGCATGATGCCTCATCATCAGAAAAAAACACCCACACGGGTGATTTGCCAAACTTTCATATTCCCCACATGGAGAAAATTGAGTGGATGGTAGAAACCTTTGGTTGGGCCACCGAGTCTGTAGAGCCCGGAGTAGCAAAAGCGGCAAGTGGCGCACCGTTTCCTACGTATTCGTACACTTTGAATTTCACTGAGGTAACAACATTTCCCAACATCGTGGTGTGTGGTCTCACCCCTGTTGCGTGCAAAGGCTTGTTCGATCTCGTCGTCGACGTAGTGGCAGCGGGAAACAGCATCGAAATTGGTGCCGAACTGCTCGGCTTATTCGATGGGGAACAGCGAGCAAAGTTTGTTGCTGTGAACATGAATGAGTGGGGGCATCTTTTTGCAACCGCATCTTCGTGGTACAAGGCGAAACCTTTTTCCGTGGTGCAGCTGTTGTGGCCCGACCGCAATGGTTTCTTGCCAGGTGAGGTGGGTTTCGATCAGCGACTCGCCTTTACTCAGCCACTTTTGGGGTAAACCCGCATTTCGTTGAAATATTTCACGACGTCGTCTTCGTTGCGTGCACCCATGGTCTTGAGGTCGAGCAATTCGTACAGCACCTCATATGACGAATGAGAATAACCAGAGGTGATGCGTAGTGCTTTGCCAAGTGCCTCGCGCGGGTTCTCGTCGTAGCGCAACAAAAGTTCCTCTGCCTCGCTCTTGCGTAAATGCCGAGCCTTCTCGCATGCTTTCCATTTGCGCACGATGTATGGCGAAAAATAACCGATGTATCTCTGCTGAAGCTCTGGCCGTTTCCAATCAAGCGATGTAATGCTGCGGCGGCAGTGGGCGGTGGCACAAATACATGTGAATTCGTCGTAGTCAGATGCGTCAGACATCGCATAGTCAAAAGTAATTTCTTCACCGAGCGCATACGCCGTTCATCGGGGTGCTTGTCAAAGGCATCGCGGTTCATCTGGGCGCCACCGAAGGTCACCACAATGGTGCCAGCCGCAATGGGCGCTATGGCAAATGTGCCAAAGTTCGTGCCAGGGGTGGCGCGTGTTTCTGCAAGTGGCGTGAGGTAGTTCGAGTGGCCAGAAGCGTTTGTCATAAAGATCCTCGCCAATGTTGGCATGTCACGGTAACCTATACCTATACATCACGAGTGACCATTGGGGTCCGGCAACCGGGGTAGGTCCACGGTGCCAACTCGCTTCTCTGAAGCGGGGATGTGGTTGTAGGTACGCAAGTACCTATGGCAACGGCCCTTTCTTGCGATGTTGCGTTTTTTGTTATACGTGAACACCGATGCAGAAAGGAGAACCATGAGGCCAGGAGACAACTACTACACCGCTGCGCGCGACTATCCAGCAACCGGCGCATGGAATTCCTCGCAGCATCCAGGTAACCGCCAGTTCTATACCTTGCCGGCCGATCGCAAAGTGCAACTCGATGTTGGTGCAACGCTCAGCGAAGTGACCATCGCCTATGAAACATGGGGCACGCTCAATAGTGATGCCAGCAATGCCGTGTTGCTGTGTCATGCCTGGACAGGCGATAGCCATGCCGCAGGGCGCGCAACTGATGGTCAACCATCTCCAGGTTGGTGGGAATCGCTCATTGGCCCAGGTTTAGCCATCGACACCAATGTGTGGTTCGTGGTGTGTACCAATGTTCTCGGCGGATGCCAAGGAAGCACGGGCCCAGCATCACCACATCCCGACGACGCTTTGCCTTATGGCTCACGTTTCCCAGTTGTCACTATTCGCGACATGGTGCGCGCGCAAGCACGATTGTCCGACCACTTAAACATACGCGTTTGGCAAAGTGTGATTGGTGGCTCAATGGGCGGAATGCAAGTTCTCGAATGGGGGATCATGTTCCCCGATCGTGTTCGCTCGCTTGTTCCTATTGCCACATGTGCGCAAGCAACCGCTCAACAAATTGCATGGGGAGCCATTGGCCGCCGCGCCATACGTCTCGACCCTCAGTGGAACAACGGCGACTACTACAACGCTGCTCCAGGCGAAGGCCCCTGGGAAGGTTTAGCCATTGCACGCATGGTTGCCCAGGTCACTTTCCGCAGCGACAATATTTTTTCTGAAAAGTTTGGTCGTGAACTTGCCGACGGCAATGCCGACAAGAGCGGCATTGACATGTGGGACCGTTTCGAAGTGGAGCGTTACCTCGACCATCACGGCGACAAACTCATTCGTCGATTCGATGCAAATAGTTATCTCATCATTGGCAAGGCAATGGATCTCCACGATGTGGGTCGCGGCCGTGGCGGGGTGGAAGCTGCAATGTCGCGTATTCAAGTACCTGTGGTGTCGGTGGGTATTTGGAGCGACATTTTGTATCCGTCATACCAACAACGCCAAATTCGTGACGTTGTGGAATCAAATGGTGGCACGTGTGACTACATCGAAATCGATTCACCACATGGCCATGATGCTTTTCTCATTGAGTTCGATCAGGTGAGCGCAGCGCTTCGCGGGTTACTCAGCCGACTCCACTAACATATTCATATGTTTGCAACCGTTGGAATTGTCACTGTGATTTCCGCAGTGCTGATTTTGGGCGGTATCGGTCTCTTCGGGCTCACCATTTGGTTTTGGAGCACCTCACGACCAGAGCCGGAAGCACTTGCTCCTTTGGAAATCATGAGCGAACGGGCATACCTGAAAAGCAAAGGTGTCGACCGTGCATTCCTGCTCAACATGGTGCGCCCCACAAGTACTTCAGAAGACCTGCCTGTTGCCTTGCAGCATGAACCCGTCAATGTTGCTCCCGACATTCGGGTGAAAAAAGAAAAGAAGCC
>JAPKZV010000247.1 GCA_026393585.1 Actinomycetota bacterium | reverse complement strand
GATTTCTCTCGTTCTCGCCATTCTCATTTCCTATTTGGTGAAAAGTAACCGTGGCAGCGAACAAAGTGCTGTTTGGCTTGGTTCGGGTATCGCGGCGCTCTTGTGCGTCGCTCTCGGGCTCGCCTTTCATCTCATCGCCGGTGGCTTAAACGGCCACGTCGAGCAGGCCGTAGAGGGCGTTTTAGCCACTCTGGCCGCCTCTGTACTCACCTGGATGGTGTTCTGGATGCGCAAGAATGCCCGCACCCTCGGTGGCGAGCTGCGCGCCAAAGTTGATGCGGCAACCACCACCCGCGCACTTGTGATTATTGCCTTCATCGCCGTATTGCGTGAGGGTCTTGAAACAGTGCTCTTCCTTCTCAGCGCTGAGACAACCTCGAGTTCTGGAGCCGAAGTTGTCCTTGGCGGCATCATTGGTCTTGCCATCGCTGCAGTGCTCGGATACCTCGTCTATGCCGGGGGCAACAAGCTCAACTTGAAGACCTTTTTCAACATCACCGGAATCCTCCTCATTTTGTTCGCCGCTGGTCTTGCTGGAAAAGCCGTTCACGAATTCCGTGAGCTCATTGAATGGGAATCGGGCTGGCTCATTTCATCTCCTTGGACCATCGCTTCCGGACCTTTCAGTTCAGGTTGGGTGCACGACTTTTTGAAAGCCCTCTTCGGATGGGCTCCAGCCCCCGAACGCCTGCGCGTGATTGCATATTTCAGTTACTTAATTCCAGTGCTGTGGTTGTACCTTCGTAAGGGAACTCCAGGGGGAAACAATGAACGCGCAACGACCACCGAAGCCACTCACTCGACCAGCAACGCCTAAAGATGTCACAGCCACTTGGCTGACAAAAGCATTGCAGTCGAGCGGAGTCATTCCGCCCGATGTTGAAGTTGCATCATTACGCCACGAGCCACTTGGCGGCGGCACTGGTGTTTTCGGTGTGCTTGCACGACTCGTAGTTGATTACACAGAAACAACAACCACAGCGCCAACGCGCATGGTGTTGAAAATTCCTACTGCTGCTCCAGAAAATAAAAATGTCGCACTTGCACTTGGCATTTACGTTCGTGAAACGTATTACTTCAACGAACTTGCAGCACGCACCCCTGTTCCTTCTGTGCGTTGTCTGTATGCCGATATGGACATTGCAGCGGGCGAATTCGTTCTCATCATCGATGAAGTTGCTCACCTCACCGTTGGTGATCAATTGAATGGTGCAACAGTTCCTCAACTTGAGCGCACGCTGAAAGAAATTGCTAAGTGGCATGCTGCCTGGTGGGAACACCCCGACCTCGACACATTCGATTGGCTTCCTACTAACGACAGCCCTATTCAATTAGCCGTTGTGCCAGGCATTATGCGCGGTGCAATGCCCGTTATTGAAGCCGACTGGATTCCGCGTCTTGGTGAAGAAGCAGTTGCACTTGGCCGCGATGTAGCTGACAAATTTGAAGAAATAATGGCCCGTTCAAGTGCTGCAGCGCGCACATTGTGTCATGGCGATGTGCGTTTAGAAAATGTTTTCTTCAACAACGATGCAAGCGACATTATGTTCATCGACTTCCAAATGTTGGTGAAAGGTACACCCGCACAAGATGTGCAGTATCTTCTGAGTTCTTCCATGGACCCAGAAGTGTGGGACAAAGAAGGCATGCGACTCTTAGAGCTGTATCACAACGAACTTGTTGCGCAAGGTGTCACCAACTATTCGTGGGACACTTTTTGGTCTGAGTTTCAACTGCAGTGTTTGTGGGCAATGGTTGCACCTGCATCAACAGTGGGCGGCTTCGACATGGGTGACGACAAAGGCAAACAACTTGCTGAACGTTGGATGACTCGCGGTTGGTATTTACCAATCGCCGCTAATGCGCGCCAAGCATTGTAAGAAAATTGAACTAACGCCCTGAGTGGCCAAATCCGCCACCACGGTCGTAACCATCGAGGCTTTCTACAACGGTCCACTGCACTTCTTCAATGCGTTGCACAACAAGCTGCGCAATGCGGTCACCGCGTTCAATGCCGTAAGCAGTTGTTGGGTCGGTATTCAAAACGATGACCTGCAGTTCTCCGCGGTAGCCCGCATCGATGAGCCCAGGTGCATTCACCACGGAAATACCGTGCTTCAACGCCAAGCCGCTACGGGGCAAAACGAAGCCCGCATACCCTTCGGGCAATGCAATGGCAATACCCGTGGGAACGAGCACCCTGCCGCCTCCTGGGGGTACCTCAATGGAGATGCGGGCATGGAGGTCGGTTCCGGCATCGCCTTTGTGGGCCAGTGCGGGGAGAGGAAGTTCGGGGTCAAGTTGTTGGATGGCGACGTTCAGCACACCTTGACTCTAGATTGCATGACGTGATGGTGTGGATAGATCTTGAAATGACGGGGCTCGACCCTGCAAAAGAAGTGATTGTGGAAATTGCCACCCTCATTACCGACGACGAATTAAACATCATCGCCGAGGGCCCCGACCTCGTTGTGCACCAACCCGAGCATCTTCTTGCCGCCATGGACCCTTTCGTTGTGAACATGCACACCAAGTCGGGTTTGCTCAATGAAATTCGCTCATCAACTCTGAGCCTCGAAGAAGCTGGCCGCATCACCCTCGACTTCATTAAGAGTCATGTGGGTGCCCCGAAAACTGTTCCACTATGTGGAAACAGCATCGGCACCGACCGCCGTTTTCTTGCGGCATATCTTCCCGATATTGAGAACTACTTGCACTACCGCAGCATCGACGTGTCGAGTGTGAAAGAACTCACCAAGCGCTGGTACCCCGAACTCACTGCGGGTCGGCCCAGCAAAGAAGGAAATCACCGCGCACTCGACGATATTCGCGAAAGTGTGCGTGAACTTGCGTACTATCGCGCGCACGCCTTCAAGTAGTGCTGCACGCGCAAGTAGATTAGGCAGGTGACCTCTACTCCTGCATCTTCTTCCGCAGCGGACCCACGCCCCATGCGGCAAGAACAAATGCCGGCCAGTACCGACATCGTGGAAATTGTTCCTGGCATTTTTCGCACTCAACTTCCCATCGATCTTCCCGGTCTTGGTCACGTCAACATGTATGTGCTTGAAGATGAGCGCGGAGTTGCGGTCGTCGACCCAGGTTTGCCGGGCCGCGAATCGTTTCATGCATTAGAGAGTCGCTTAAAAGACATGGGCATTCCTTTGCGACGGGTGCACTCTGTGCTCGTTACGCATAGTCACCCCGATCATTACGGTGGTGCTGGTCGTTTACGTAAAGATTTTGGCGCAGAAATTATTGCGCACCGCCGTTTCCGCTTGTGGTGGGACCCCAAAGAACCACCCGATGTCGACGTGGAAGATGCTCCCGACATTCGTGCTGTGCGTCCGAACGGGAAAACACCATGGGGCGGTGAAGGTTACGACATCCCGTGGCGTCGCCACACTCAACTGCGTATGCACGCGAAATTCCCGCGGCTCTTTGGTGTACCTCACCCCAACCGCCGCGTTGATGAAGGTGACCGCATTACCTTGGCAAAACGTGAATGGCTTGCGGTACATACACCTGGTCATACTGAAGATCACCTGTGCTTGTTCGACCCCGATAGCGGCGTTCTCATTAGTGGCGACCACGTATTGCCCAGCATTACGCCACACATTTCTGGCATGACCAACGCGGTCGACCCGTTGGCAGAATTCTTTAATTCACTCGACAAAGTGGGTGAACTTGGTTCACAAATGAAACTTGCACTTCCCGCTCACGGCAACCCATTCACCAATGTTGTTGAGCGCGTGCGTGATATTAAAGATCACCACATTGAACGCTTAGAAAAATTGCGTTCTATTGGCGACGAGTTCGATCGCCCTGCAACCGTCATGGAAATTGCTGGTCATCTCTTTTCCGCACGTGCTCAAGGCCCCATGGCCGACAGTGAGACCTTTGCTCACCTCGAGCACTTACGCATTGCTGGCGATTTCAGTGTGCGCGAAAAAGATGGTTTCCTCGAATACGTTCGCGTCTAAAACTATTTAGAGTTTTTGTAGTTGTGCAACTGCGGCAATCACGCCGTTCATCTCGTGCCAAATTGCCGTGAGATTTTTTTCTTCGCGGGTCACTGTAAAAACATCGTGGCCTGGCTCAATAGGTGTGAGGTGTTCAAGCACCACTGCAAATGGTTCACGAAAATCACGATGACCACTTAGCCACTCTTCAATTGCTTCCCAATATGCAGCGTTGTTCATGTGCCCAAGCGCATCCATGTCGGAGAAGCGAACTGGCCAGGCATCACGTTGTTCCGCGTCTTCTGGTTTCATGCGCAACATTGAACGCGCACTTACTTTTCTCTCCATCGCTGCTTCACGTGCTGTCACCAAAAAATCTTCTGCGAGTGTTGCGGGACGCATGGTCTGCAAATCAACATGCACCCACACAGCAGATGCTTCAATGAGCGAACCTTTTTCGCCCTCAATGCGCGTAGAGCGTTCTGCCCAATGCGAGCCAAGACCCCCGCACCATGTTTGCAATGTGAGTCGCTCTTGAAAAACAGGGAACTTGGTAATGCGTAATGCAGTGCGGCGCACTACCCATCCGTCTTTGTCGGCATAGTTGGCGTCTTCGGTGTCGTCATGAGAAACGTCTTGCAAGTACCGCACCGTGGCGTCAAGGCGCAGCCGTCCACAGCAAAACCCTAATGGATCAAGGGTTTCATCCCTCTTTCGTTAAATCGCTTGACTCGCCTCCAAATAGGTGGTTTCCTTAAAGCCGAATGTTAAAGAACGCAAACGCCCTCGCCTGCTTCGCAGCCTCCTCCACCGCATCCGCGCATACCAGCGCAGCGGCGGGTTATTGGCATGCCAGCAATCCAGCGTTTGCGGTGAAATTCGCGAATAAGCGATTCAGCCAGCGCCTCGACAGGAGCAACACGTAAAACGAAAAACGTGTAAGTCGAGGCCGCTGGGTAACACACCCGGCGGCCTTTTTTGTTTTTCCGATTCATTTTCCACCAACCGAATACCGACCGAATACCGACCGAATACCTGAACACCAAACAGAAAGTAGACAACATGCTTGCCATCAACACCCTTGACATCAACATCGATACCCCGATGATTCTGTCTGCAAAACGATGCGCCGATGGAAATGGGACCCTGACCTATCTCTTCTTCTCTGAGGAGCATGTTGATATTGCACGCGCCAAAGCCATCTGTTCCAAGTGTTCTTCACAGGCGAGCTGTCTCGCCCAAGCGATCGAGCAAAACGAGCCCTGGGGAGTCTGGGGCGGCGAGCTCATCGAGAACGGCCGCGTGGTTGCTGTAAAGCGACCACGCGGACGGCCACCCGTCCACATTCGTCACATGCGACCCATTGACGAAGTGCCAATTCCTCGGCACTTAGTGGCATCGGTAGCCTGATGAGGTGACCTTCCCCCGCCATCGCACCGTGCGCCTGCTGCTGACCATCTTGGCGGTAGCTGTGGTGAGCGTTGGCGGTGGGTGGCTCCTCAGCGACCGCACAGAAGATCCCGCCTCTGACCTAGGAACCGTCACGCTTAGCCCCTCGCTCACAATTGCCGACCCCACCATTGGCACCAATGTCCCTGCTGCTGGAAAATTGTTTCCTGCTCTCTCGTTGGAAGATCTCGCTGGCACAGCTATTGATTTTTCTACCCTGCGTGGCAAACCCATGGTGGTGAACTTCTGGTTCTCTACCTGCGAGCCCTGCAAACGTGAATTTCCTGCATTGCTTAAAGCTGCTGCAAGTACAAAAGGCAACATCTCTTTTGTTGGCGTGAACCCTCAAGACACTGCCGTTGCTGCACAAGATTTTGTGAAGGAATATGCGAGTGAGTCGAATGACTTCATTTATGTCCGCGACCCCAACGGCGAACTACTGACACAGTTAGGTGTTGGTACTTTTCCCATGACACTCTTCGTTGATGCTGGTGGTGTCATTGTTTCTCAACACGCTGGCGAAATTACTTCCGCTGAACTTGCCACAACCATCCAGAAATATTTTGGTGTGTCGTGATTGCTCTTGAAGGCCGTTTTGCTTACAGCTTTATTCTGGGAGTTCTTGCTGCAGTAAACCCGTGTGGCTTTGTATTACTTCCCACATACCTCATGTATTTTCTTGGTCTGGAAGGGTCACGGCCGAAAAGTACACAGCGTGCAACATTGCGCAGGGCACTTCTTGTTGGTGCAGCAACATCAAGCGGATTCATTGCAGTATTTCTATTGGTAGGAAGCATCTCACGTCTCTTCACCAACTGGATTGAACAAAATGCGAAATACGCATCACTTGTCATTGGTGTAGCTCTTGTGGCAATGGGGCTCGCAATGCTGCGTGGTTGGAAACCCAAAATCACCACACCCGCAATTGCTGGTGGTAAAGATCGCACTGTATTTTCTATGTTTTTATTCGGTATTGCGTATGCCATGGCATCAATTGGTTGCACCATTGGCTTTTTAACAACTGTCATTTTCGGCTCCATTTCTACACACGGCTTTATTTCAGGAATGATGAGCGTTGTTCTTTACGGTTTGGGCATGGCCATGCTTGTTACTGCACTCACAGTGACGTTGGCATTTGCACAAGGTGGGTTGCTACAGGTTTTGCGTAATGGGCTTCAATACGTCGATCGCGTTGCCGCAGTTTTTGTTGTTCTCACCGGCTTGTACCTGTCGTGGTATTGGTATGCCGCAATTGCAGAAACAAAGCCAGGTTCGGTTGTAAGCAATGTAGAAAACTGGCAAGGAGACATTGCAACGTTTTTGCAACGCCAAGGTGCTTGGAAGTTAGGCATTATTTTTGCTGTTGTCATTTCCTTGGCATTTGTGTTCATGAGGTTTCGCACAGAAGATCGCAATAACACTCATGTTTGATGAGTTGCTTGCTCAAGAAGGCGTTGAAGAAGTTCTCACGTTGCGCAGCACTTTTGGTTTTATGGCGTACCACGGCGGTGGCCTCGAAGAAATGACCGAAGTGATTGCGCAAGCTGCTGCTGAAAAAAGTGGTGCTTCGTATTACGGAGTGCATCAACCTGTAGGCATGGAGTGGCACATTCCCTCACACAAAGTGGTGCGAGAACATTCCGAAGCATTAGGTACTTTTCTCGACCACGTCGACATTGTGATTACCGTGCATGGTTACGGACGCATGGGCTTATGGGCAACGCTTCTACTAGGTGGCACCAATAGAGAACTTGCCACACATGTTGGTGGGCATTTGCGCAGCCATCTCCCGGCTTATGAAATTCGTACCGACCTGGAAGAGATTCCTAAAGAACTCCGTGGGCAACACCCGTTGAACCCAGTGAATCTTCCGCCTCGAGGTGGAGTGCAACTGGAACTTCCTCCACGCATTCGCGGAACAAGCCCACTTTTTTGGGACTGGGAAGGCCCTGAGTTAAACCCGCATTCGCAAGCCCTCGTTGATGCTTTAGCGCTTGCCGCACTCACCTTTGAAGGTTGATAAAAGGGTTCTCGGCGCGGTATGTCCCGATTTACGGTACATACCGCGCCGAGAACCCTCTGTTTAGGGGGCGAGGCGAGATATTGACCACTGCGTCCCAGCCCAGGCATAGCGAAAGCGGTCGTGCAGGCGGCTCGGCCTCGACCGTCTTGGTGTCGAGATTGACCGCCAGCTTGCCCGTCTTGATGACGCTCTGGCTGTGACCCTTCGAACGGCGGACGACCGCATGGATGCGGGCGACCAGCTCGTCGCGGTGGAATGGCTTGGTGACATA
>JAPKZV010000164.1 GCA_026393585.1 Actinomycetota bacterium | reverse complement strand
ATTGCTCGTGCAATCTCTGGCTTGCGCATCGAGTAGAAACCCCTACTAAATCAGTGGTTTCGCCTAGCGAAACCTGCCGCATAGCTATTCAGCGCTTATGAGCGCAACCACAGTTGAACGAACTGGATGGCATGTCGCTCGTCGGTATTGACAAACCCTCTAACTTCTTGATCGCTGCTAGACCAACCGTGATACGAGCCATGCCCGGCCCATTGAAAATGTTGGGTTGCTCACAAATCGTGGAGAAGTAAACTTGGGAGGCAATTGTCGCGATGTTCAAATCGCTAGTGGATGCAGTTGCCGTGTTTACCTTCGGCCCAAACAGTTACCAACGTGCGTGTATTCTTGGGCTCATGGGACAAAAATGGGGCGACAGCAAAGGTCTGGAGATACCGATTGATCAACTTCGACTCCGCGATTATGAGATCGACCCAGAAATTCTCGGTGGAAGGGACGCAATCTTGGTCCTCTTTCGAGGGGTGGGAGACGGGAGTGAACAAGATCCGAGCCGTCTTCAAGACGATATTGACCGAACTATGGATGCGCTATTGCGGGGAGATGACGAAATTCCCCCTAACGCGAAACATCTAGAGTACGGATTTGAAAAAATCCGACTTTTCTTAGCCGCTCGATCTATGAAGTCGCGTTGGATCCAATTGAATTCGGGCACTGCTCTGAATTTGGGCTTCACCGATGGTCTTGATGTGCTTGATTTAGAAGGACGGCTTGATATTCCGTCTATCCCTAAAGATGCCGCAGAACCCCGTCGACTTGTTTTGAGAATTCGCTATGACGCATTCGGGGCATTTATGAGAACATTGAAATTGCCCCAAGAGGAGCGTACGGAGTTTTACAAGACCGGCCGAGTTTCGCGATCAAAAGATTCAATTTTGAACATGGTAAACGTTGGAACATTTTCCCGAGACCAACGAACCTTCGTTGAAGTTTTCTCTTACTCAACTTCCGCCCCCTACGCCACCATTGCCGAGCCAGCGACGACGGTTGCTCGTTGCGTCAAGTGTGGCGGTCACTTCAAGTTCCAAAAAGAGGGGACTTTTAGTAATCGCCAGATCGCAGGACCCCGAAATGCGGTCGAAGCCGCGAAACGTCAAGAATTGAGAGACGCTTTCTTTGAGGAACTGGATCGACATCTTCGACGCGCCGATCGGTTGCTCACAAGGGGAATCTGTGCATGTGGTAATCGCGATCTAGATCCAGGGAACGTTGCTCCGAAAAGTTCAAGCACTCAAGGTGGACAACCGAAATCTGATGATCTGCCCGCAAAGCTTCGCGAGTTGACAGAACTCTTCAATTCTGGTGCTTTGAACGCTGAGCAATTTGAAACAGCCAAGAACCGGCTCCTTGGGTTGTGATGAGGAATACAGGCCTACTCTGTGTATTGCCCTACGGGGATAAGGTTGAAGATGCAGGCACCTCGCCAAGATTCACATCATCTTCGAGGGCACCTCAGAGATTCAGTAGCTGGTGATTGCTCGTGCAATCTCAGGCCTACGCATCGAATAACCCAGTTTTCTTGCAGCAACGGGGCTCGATGGCGTCGCTCGGGTGGAGGTTGCTGTGATTGACTTGAGCCTGTGACCGAAAGACCAACGCGTAGCAACGGACGAGAGACTATGTCGCGGATCCTTGAACATGCGCGCCGAGAACTTGACGAATTTGGGCCGGTCAAATTCAACATCATGCGGGTCATCGAAGAATGTGGTGTGTCAAAAAGTTCGGTGTATCACCACTTTGGCGGGCGTGATGGCGTCATTTCTGCAGTTGAGGTGCAGCGATTAATTGACGAACGTTTGGCAAACAATGCTCTTCTCGGCCAGATTCTTGCCAGTGTCAATTCAGGAGAAGAATGCCTTGACGTCATCGAGGCGGGATTACATTTAGCGTCAAATGCGACCGGCCGAAAGAACAGATCGCATCGCATCGCTGTCGTGGCAGCTGCGCAACATATTCCAGTTCTGACTGAATCACTTGCCGAAGAGTCACGCATCGCCGACATTGCACTGACCGACATGTTGACTGGTGCACGAGATCGCGGATTGATCAACCCCACCGAATCATTGGAAGATATTGCGCGATACATGGCCTCGATGTTCATCGGGCGGTCAGCTGTGGATACCTATGAATCTGAAGAATTTGACGCCGCCTGGATTCGAATGTCGATGGGCGTTTTACGCGGATTTCTTCAGCCATCTCCCAGCAAGAAATCCAAAAATTAGCCCTTCTTTCTTATTGGTATTCAGGTACAGTAAGGGTCCATGAGTGAGGAAAACCGCGTAAAGTCTGGTCATCGTCAATCCGGTTCGTATTCGAGACGATCAGCTGGGGCATTGCTTCTTGTCGGTGTTTTAGCTGGCGCCACTCTGGGTGGTTTCGCGGTGGTGCGGGCGACATCTGGTTCGTCGTCGGCGAGTTCGTTTGTTCCGGTGGCGCCGGTGCGAGTGTTGGACACCCGCAGTGATCTTGGTTTGGTTGCAATGACCGATGGTGTTGCAGGGACGTTGAAGGTCACTGGTTCGATTCCGACTGCAACATCTGCTGGTGTTGTAAATGCAGTTGTTGTACCTGCGGGAGCAACTGCTGTTGTGTTGAACGTGACTGCAGTGAATCCAACAGCAGGTGGATATGTGTCGTTGCGTCCTGGTGACGCAACTGGTGCGCCGACGGTGTCAACATTGAATGTGACAGCCGGTGGCACGTTCCCTAATGGGGCCACGATCACGGTTCCGACGACGGGTCCTCACGCTGGTGAGATTCAGGTGTGGTACGAAGCTGAATCGACAACGGTTGGGTCAACAGAGTTGTTGATCGACATCGCGGGCTATTACGAACTAGCCAGTTCAGGTCCTGCTGGTCCGCAGGGTGAGACCGGTGCTGCTGGTCCTGCTGGTCCGCAGGGTGAGACAGGTCCTGCTGGTGCGAATGGCACTACCACGAATTCGCATATCAAAAATATTTGTGGCGTTGATGGAACGTCTGCATGTGCAGTAGGACTCAAGGGTCCCGGTGGCGGAATTGTTTTTATGACTCCATCCACACCGGGAAATACATCGGGGTTGTTCTATGAAGCGGCACCGTCAACATGGCATTCATCGTCGGGTGACCCACAATCTGGGTGGTGTAACAACACAAATACTTTGCTGGGGGTCGCTTCCAGTTTGACTGGCACGGGTGCGATGGATGGTGCTGCCAAAACAGCTGTGATGTTGGGTGTATGTACGAGTGGAGCTGCAAATCTTGCTGATGCGTACACAGCAACTGTGAATGGTGTCGTGTACGGGGATTGGTTCTTGCCATCAAAGGGCGAACTGAACCAGATGTATGTCAACAGAATCGCAATCGGTGATTTTTTTCCAGATAACTATGACGGCTATTTGAGTTCGTCTGAGTCCTTCGGCGACTCCGTATGGACCCAATGGTTCGACGACGGCACTCAGGTCAACTTTAGCAAGAAGGACGGAAATTTCTACGTCCGTCCCGTGCGGGCTTTTTAACAATTCATCAGATTCACACCATCTTCAAGGGCGCCTCAGAGATCCAGCAGTTGGTGATTGTTCGTGCAGTATCTGGCTTGCGCATCGAATAAATAGGGGTCTGAATTCAGGAATTTCGCAGGAAGCGTCGTGGTTTGGCGGTCGTCGAGCGCGTAGCGTAGAGGGTTATATGACGACTCTTCCTAATGCCGCATTTTCTATTTCTCGAAGCGTCGTGGTTTGGCGGTCGTCGAGCGCGTAGCGTAGAGGGTTATATGACGACTCTTCCTAATGCCGCATTTTCTATTTCTCTTGACTGTCAACTCGACAACGTGCCCGGCACCCTCGGACGCTTGTGTGCCGCCATTGGTGAAGCAGGCGGAAACATCGGAGCTCTCGACGGTTTTGATGTCCGCGGCCCCGTTCTTCGCCGCAATCTTGTGGTGCATTGTCGAAACGAAGATCACCAAAAGGCAATTGTTGCTGCGGTTCAGAAGCTTGATGGGATCACTGTTCTTGATTGGTGGGACCGAACTTTCCGCATGCATGAGGCCGGCAAGGTTGAAGTTCTCAGTACTGCGCCAGTGAACGATCGTGACGATTTGTCAATGGCCTATACGCCAGGCGTTGCTCGTGTTTGTACCGCAATTGAAAATGATCCGTCGCTATCACACAAGTACACCATTCGCAAGAACACTGTTGCCATCGTGAGTAACGGAACCGCGGTGCTCGGACTTGGCGACATCGGTCCAGAGGGTGCAATGCCCGTGATGGAGGGCAAGGCCCTGCTGTTCAAAGAGTTTGGTTGGGTGAACGGTTTCCCGATTTGTATCAATGCTCGCACCGCCGACGAAGTTGTTGATTTCGTGCAACGTATTGCTCCAACATTTGGTGGACTCAATCTCGAAGAC
>JAPKZV010000066.1 GCA_026393585.1 Actinomycetota bacterium | reverse complement strand
CCAGGAGGAAACCTCGCGTACGTGCGTCGGCTGCTTGCCAAATGAGGTCACCTACGCGTTGGAAGCCAAACATGGAATAGAACGTGTAGAAGGGCACCATGGGCACACCGCGCGTTGCATAACTTGTTCCTGCTGCAATAAAGGAAGCCAAACTTCCTGCTTCGGTAATACCTTCTTCGAGAATTTGTCCGTCGGATGCTTCTACATACGACAACAAGAGGTCGTGGTCGACTGGTTCGTACTTTTGACCTTGGCTTGCGTAGATACGCAGTTCGCGGAAAAGAGAATCCATGCCAAAGGTGCGTGCTTCGTCGGGAATGATGGGCACAACGCGTGGGCCAAAATTCTCGTCGCGAGCCAAGTTGCGCAGTAAGCGCGTAAAACTCATGGTGGTGCTGACCGCTTGATCGCCACTTCCCGCACGCAGTTCTTCGAATACCTCTGGTGCAGGTAACGACAACGGGCGACGTGCAACAACTACTCGTTTGGGTACTGGCCCACCGAGTGCGCGGCGGCGCTCCATCATGTATTGGTATTCCACACTTGTTTCTGCAGGGCGGAAATACGGTGGTTCATCGGCCTCGAGGGCGCTGTCGGGAATTTCATCTTGGAGGTACAAGCGATCGCGTAGTGCGCGCAACTGATCGGCGTTCATCTTTTTGATTTGATGCGTTGCATTGCGACCTTCAATGGAAGGACCAAGGGTCCAACCCTTCACGGTCTTGCACAAAATGGCAGTGGGTCGACCCGATCCTAAATTTTCTGCAGCCGAGCGATAGGCGGCATACAACTTGCGGTAGTCGTGCCCACCGCGTGGCAACACGCTGAGTTCTTCATCGGAAAGATGCGAGACCATCTGGCGCAGTCGTGGATCGGGGCCAAAGAAGTTTTCACGAATATATGAACCATCTTCCACGGTGTAGCGCTGGAATTCGCCGTCAACCGTGGTGTTCATTTGGTTGAGCAATACACCGTCAACATCGCGAGCAAGTAGATCGTCCCACTTTGAGCCCCAAATGACTTTGATGACATTCCATCCTGCACCACGGAAGGTTGCTTCAAGTTCTTGAATGATTTTTCCGTTGCCGCGTACCGGGCCATCGAGGCGTTGCAAGTTGCAGTTCACCACAAAAACCAAGTTGTCGAGATGTTCACGCGATGCAAGCGATATTGCACCGAGTGTTTCTGGTTCATCGCATTCGCCGTCACCAAGAAATGCCCACACGCGACTAGATGATGTGTCGTCGAGTTTGCGATTCAACAAGTAGCGATTGAAGCGAGCGTGATACAACGCTGTGATGGGTCCTAGACCCATAGAAACGGTGGGGTATTCCCAGAAGTCGGGCATTAGTCGTGGATGCGGATAACTCGAGAGGCCTTTGCCCTCGCGGCCAATTTCGCGGCGGAAATGGTCGAGGTCATCGGTAGAGAGTCGTCCTTCAAGAAATGCACGTGCATAAACGCCTGGTGCAGCGTGGCCTTGGAAGTAGATATGGTCTCCGGCTTGTCCGTCGTCTTTGCCGCGAAAGAAGTGGTTGAAACCAATTTCATAAAGTGATGCAGAACTCGCAAAGGTGGAAAGGTGTCCACCAATTCCTTCGGCGCGCGTGTTGGCACGAATCACCATCACTGCCGCATTCCAGCGAATGTAGGCACGAATGCGCCGCTCTAAATGCTCATCACCGGGAAACCATGGTTCTTGTTCCCGTGGGATGGAGTTCACGTAAGGAGTAGACACCGTGGCAGGAAAACTCACTTGGTTCTTTTGAGCGCGCTCAAGTAAACGTGACAGTAAATACCGAGCGCGAGTTTTGCCGTGTGAATCGATGACGGCGTCGAGCGACTCCATCCATTCGTTCGTTTCGGTTGGGTCGATATCGGGAAGCTGGTGCATGGAGCCGTCGAAGATCATGTGTCTATTCTCGCAGGCAAAGCGTGATACCAAGTGATACAGCGAAAATAGGTAATGATCTATATCAATGGAACTCGATTTAGGTTTTAGTGGCTCTGCAATGAACGCCAGGGAACTCTTAACTGCACTGCGGGCAACGCCTTTGGCAGCCGCGGTGCCGGAAAATGCCACTGTGGTGTACACCGATGGCGCCTGCTCGGGAAACCCTGGCCCTGGCGGCTGGGCCTGGGCAATTTCCCCCACGGGCACACCCAACGGCTCGGGATCAGAAAAGCCAAGTACTAACCAGCGCATGGAGCTGTATGCGGTCATCGATGCCCTGCGCTCGTTGCACCACATCAACAGCGTTGTTGAAGTGCGCTCCGACAGCACCTATGTGGTCAAGTGCTTTACCGACAAATGGTGGCAGGGTTGGCTCACTCGGGGCTGGAAGAACTCCCAACGCCAGGCCGTGGCAAACCAGGACCTCTGGGAGCAATTACTCGCCGAGGTGGTGAAACGTGGCCCAGAAAAGACCTTTTTCACCTGGGTGAAGGGTCATTCTGGGGAACCCATGAATGATTTGGTCGACGCTTTGGCAGTTGCGGCTGCGTCGGCATAGCCTCGCACCATGGACATTTCAGGAGCAAGTGCAATAGTGACCGGTGGAGCATCAGGAATTGGTGCCGCCTCAGCCCGTCTTCTCGCCAAGCGTGGCGCGAAGGTCGTCGTAGCGGACCTTCAAGAAGACAAGGGACAGGAATTAGCAAAAGAAATTGGGGGAGCGTTTTGCAAAGTTGATGTCACAAAGACAGAAGACATCATCAACGCAGTGGAGATGGCAAAGTCCATGGGTCCACTACGCGTACTTGTGAACTCTGCTGGCATTGGTTGGGCACAACGCACCGTTGGTAAAGACGGTTCGTACGACTCAGCAGCAAACCTCGATGTATTTAAAAAAGTAATTGCCATCAACCTCATTGGTTCTTTCGACTGCATTCGTTTGGCAGCAACTGCCATGAGTGTGACCGAGCCACTTGAGCACGGCGAGCGCGGCGCAATTGTGAACATCGCATCGGTTGCAGCATTCGACGGTCAAATTGGTCAGGCTTCATACTCGGCATCAAAAGGTGGCGTTGTAGGAATGACACTTCCTATTGCTCGTGACCTTGCAGCTATTGGTGTTCGCGTGAACACAGTGGCACCGGGCCTCATCGACACACCTATTTACGGTGATGGTGAAAACAGCGAAGCATTCAAAGCAAACTTGCAAAAAGGTGTGCTCTTCCCACAACGCCTCGGCGGCCCAGAAGAACTCGCTTCAATGGTCATTGAATGCATCACCAATAGCTACATGAATGCAGAGAGCATTCGCGTAGACGGTGGCATTCGTATGCCACCTAAATAATTCATTAGATACTTGTAAAAGACCCCTGGGCACATGCTCGGGGGTCTTTTCATTTCAGCGGAACTAGGTGGTGTAGTCGGCGTTAATGCGTACATAACCGTCGGTGAGGTCGCATCCCCACACTGTTGCGGTGCTCGAACCGTTATTGAGCGATACATGAATGAGAACATCGCTGCCCTTCATGTATTCACTTAACTGTGCCAGGCCACCTTCTGAAACAGGGTGTGGGTACACCTCTTGTGTGCCAAAGCGAATGACTACGTGGTCTTGATTGATGTTGGTGTCGTTGCACTTGCCCACGGCCATGGCGACGCGTCCCCAGTTGGGGTCTGCACCGTGCACGGCAGTTTTCACGAGTGGTGAGTTCACAATTGCCTTTGCCACACGTTTTGCCTGTTCATCGGTTGCTGCAGCGTCAACACACACCTCGATGAGTGTTTCTGCGCCTTCGCCGTCGCGGGCAACTTGTTTGGTGAGCGACAAAGCCACTTCGTAAAGAGCATTTTCAAACGCAGCGTTGTCTACTGCTCCACTCGCCCCACTGGCCATGATGGTTGCGGTATCGCTGGTAGAGGTATCGGTATCGACCGATACGCAGTTGAAGGTTTTGTTGATGACACGGCGAAAGATGAGGTTGAGTTCTTCTTTTGGTACATCGGCATCGGTGAACATCATGGTGATGAGCGTTGCCATGTTGGGCTCAATCATTCCTACGCCTTTGGCAACTCCAACAATGCGGGCGTTGCTTCCGGCAATAGATGCCTCGGCAATTTTGTGCACCGTATCGGTGGTCATGATTCCTTGCGCAACAGCAACCGCGTCGTTGCCAGTAATTGCTGCAGGAATGGCTGCTAAGCCTGTGCGAATACGTTCAATGGGGTAGCGGCGCCCAATGACACCAGTAGAGGCAATGAGTACATCGTGAGGGTCGCAGTTCAGGGCCTGTGCAACACCTTGCACTACTTCGAGCGCATCGCTTAAACCTTCCGGGCCGTTGGCAACGTTTGCATTTTTGCTAATAACAACAATGGCGCGAGCTTCAAGATTTTTGAGATGCGTTTGACTGACCGTGACGCTGGGGCCAGCAAAACGACTTTGTGTAAACACGCCGGCAGAAGCACACAATGTGTCGGCAACAACAAGCGTGAAATCTTGCGAGTTGTCTTTCACGCCAATGTTGGCAACATAGGAATGGAACCCGAGTGGAAGGTTGGTGTTAGTGCTCACCTCGCTCACACTATTTCATTTTGCCTATCGGGGAGTGGTGAAATACTTCTGCATCCGTTCCAGAGTCTTTTCCATCGACTTGCGATTCTTGTCGGGGTAGCCAGCCAACTTGATGAAGAAGGGTGACTTGGCGCGGGCGTAGTCGAACTCTTCGGTGACGCAAGTGTTGGCGCCATCGGCAACCAGGATGTAGCGCCAAATGTGCCCGCCGAAGTGGCGCCATGCAATGCGCTCGCCTTCAATGAACTCCACGACCTCATTGGTGATTTTGTAGGGGACTCCTACTTTCATCTCCATCCCAAATTTTGTTCCGAGTTCAAGACGATTGGGGTGCTCATCGCGTGACGATTTCACGCTTCCCGAACCATCGATAGTTGCGTGTTGGGCAGGGTCTGCAAGCAGAGCAAAGATCTCTTGTTGACTTGCGCTGATGACCGCGCTGACGCGTGCAATTTTTTTGTTGCTGTCGTGTGTGCTTTCGAGGAAAAAATTGCTCATACCAAGTATTTGAGCACAGAAACAGCACAGCGTCTACCTGAGTACATTGCTCCTTGAATAGAACCGGTATCGCGGTGATCTCCGCATACAAATACTCCGTTGGTGAGAGAAACTGGTTTCTTCGGTGCAAAGGGAGGCGACTGATCGGGTTGACCATGAACGATGCTGTACGTACGTAAGTGTTTCCACGTATGTACTTGTGGTCCCCACCATTGCGCAAGTTGTTGCGTCACTTTGCTCAGAAGTTCTGGCTCTGACTCTGCAGTCATTCCAGGGCATGCTGCGGCGATGAGGTGCTTGCCTTGCGGTGCGTAGTGCGGTGAAATATTACTCATGACTGCCAAGTTGAGTACAGGGCCACTGTGTGAGCCATCTAATGCAATGAGTTTTTCCTGAGTAGGAGCAACATCGGCAGAGAAATACACACAACTCACGGAACGTGATGCAACAGGTGGAGTATTCAGCAGTGCCGATGCGGCGGGGCCTTCGGTAGCTACCACCACACAGCGAGCATGAATTTTCTCGCCGCTGTGCAAAGTGACGTAAGTACTTGTTAATTCGCTGACAGGCGAATGCAGGTGCACAGTGCCGTTCTGTAGTTGAGCAGCGAGGTAATTGCTGAGTTCTCCCATGCCGCGGGCAGGAACACCTGTTTCTCCGGCACTTAAGGTGCGAAAAATAATGTCGAACATGCGGCGTGAGGTAGTCAAATGGGGGTCGAGTTGAATGCCGCCCACGAGTGGTGTGAAAAAGGTGCTCACCATTCGCTGTGAAAAACCTTGTTCACGTAACGCCTTGGCGGTCGACATATCTTCACCTTGAAGTAGTCGGCGTGCTGGGCCGCGCATGAGTTTCCACCGCAAGGCCGCAATGCGTGCTTTGTCGAATACGTTTCCAATGGGGGCAAACGTCGTAGAGAAAAGTGTTGATGGTTCGCGCAATGGGTCGCCCACGACATGATTCTTTTTTCCCACTCGTACCAAAGCACCTGGTGAGAAGTACTTCATGTCGAGTGCGGCAAGGTCTACTTCGGTTTCAATTTCTGGGTATGCAGTCAGCAGTACTTGAAAGCCTCTGTCGAGCAAGTAGCCGTCTAATTCATCGGTGCGCACTCGGCCACCCACTCCATCGCTTGCTTCAAAAACAGCTACCTTTTTGCCGGCGCGTTGCAAGTGCTTCGCACACGACAGGCCTGCTAGACCAGCGCCAACAATGACAACATCGAGGTCGGTGTGTGGCTCGGAACGCTCAGTGCTCATGAGTGGAGATTACGACTGCAACAAGTTGCGCAGAGCTTCTTCCAATGTGCTGTGAGAAAAACGAAAGCCATCGGCAAGTAATGCATTGGGAACGACGCGTTGACCAGTGAAGAGCAGCGCATCGGCAAGTTCCGACCCGAGCAAGAGCTTTGGCCCAACGGGGGGAATTGCCATGAATGCAGGCTTGCGCAACACCTTTGCCAACGTTTTTGTGAATTCCGCGTTGGTGACTGGTGTTGGGGCGGTGAGGTTAACCGGCCCGGCAAGTGTGCTGGTGAGCAAGTGAGTAATGGCACGCACTTCATCGGTGATGGAGATCCAGCTCTGCCACTGTTTGCCATTGCCGAATTTTCCGCCCGCGCCTATTTTGAAGAGCGGAAGTTGCTTCTTCAGTGCTCCACCTTTGGGGCTCAATACGATTCCAGTGCGCAAAAATGCTGTGCGGATGCCGGCAGTAACTGCGGGGCTTGCTGCACTTTCCCATTCTTCGCATACGTTGGCGAGAAAAGTATCGCCATGTGATGCATCTTCACCGAGTACTTCACTGTCGCGCGGGCCATAAATGCCAATAGCGGAACCCGAGAGAAAAACTGTTGGTTTCTGTTCAAGTTCTGCGAGGCGTGAGGCGAGCAGCGCAGTGCTCTTTGTGCGGCTCTCCAGAATCTCTTTTTTGTACGAATCGGTCCAACGCTTGTCGCCAATACCAGCACCAGCCAAGTGCACCACACCTTGCACGCCTTCAAGATCTTTTGCGTTGAGTGTGCCGAGCGTTGGGTCCCATTGAACTTCCGATGCCGATTGAGGCGCACGTCGCACAAGTGCAACAGTCTCGTGTCCGTTGTCGTGCAGATGGGAAAGAAGTGCTTTTCCAATAAGGCCAGTGGAACCAGTAACAGCAATACGCATGAGCACAGCGTATGCCTCTTGTTGAGAGCCGACGTTATGGAGCGAGGAATGAACTGCCGTAGGATGTGTTCCCATGAGCACCCGCAAACTTGTTCTCACCGCACTGGTCTGCGGCATTGCAATCATTCTCGCTGGTGGTTTCAAGTTGCTTCAGGTGGCCACCGATGCCCCGCGTGTTGAGGTGCTGGCATGGGGAATACCGGCAACTTTGGGCGACATGACCGTGGCGGTGGAAAAAGTAGAGAAGAGTACCGAGGCGACATTGGTCACGGTCACCATGCGCGGCGTCGCAATGGCAAAGGGTGCTTTTGAGGGGTGGCGCATGCTGGCCGAGGGTCGGGTCTTCACGCCCCTCACACAACAGACCGCAACCGATGCCTGCCAAGAGGTTTCCGCAACTGCCGAAGTGCGCTGCACGGTGACCTTCGACCCCACCACGGCGACCCCCACGGTGGCCTACTTGCGCGCTGGGGCTCAACAGCAGTGGGGTACTGAGGGGTAATTCGGTTACGGTTGTCTTGCTATGGCTGAAACATATGACCTTGTTGTAATTGGTGGCGGACCCGGCGGATACGCCGCGGCGTTCTATGGGGCGTCGGCAGGTTTGTCGGTGGCGCTGGTGGAAAAAGACATCACAGGTTTAACCAAATCGAAAAAAGTGACCTACCTCTTGGGTGTTGGTTCACTTGGTGCAAACAAAACAGTCACCGTTACTGCAGCCGACGGATCCACACAGCAGGTTCAAGGTAAAAACGTCATCCTTGCGGCAGGCTCAGTTCCGCGCACCATTCCTGGTTTTGAAGTTGGCGGACCCATCATGACTTCAGATGAAGTATTGATGCTCAGCACTTTGCCAGCACGCGTTGCTGTTATTGGCGGCGGCGCCATTGGTTGTGAATTTGCTTCAACATTTGCCGATTTAGGGAGCACCGTCACCATCCTTGAGGGCTTGCCAAAAATTCTTCCTGGTCTCGATGCCGATCTTGCCAATGTTGTGGTGAAGAGCTTTAAGAAAAAGAACATCGACATCAAAACTGGTGTTGCTGTAAAGGGTCACACGCTCAATGGTTCTGGTGGAACAGTGGTTTCCTTCGGTGAAGGCGAAACTCTTGAAGTCGACGCTGTTGTGGTGTCAGTTGGACGTCGTCCATCTGCTGAACTACTCGGCCTGCAAGGAACTGCCGTCAAACTCAGTGAGCGCGGCTTCATTGAAGTCGACGAGTACTGCACCACCGCTGAACCTGGTGTGTATGCCGTAGGCGACATCATCAATACGCCACAACTCGCTCACGTTGCGTATTCGGAAGCAATTCTTGCGGTGAAGCGCATTCTTGGTGAGCCAGTTGTTCCAGTGAACTACGACCGTGTGCCGTGGGCAATTTATTGTCACCCTGAAGTTGCTTGGGCTGGTCATAGTGAAGACAGTGCAAAAGCAGCTGGCTACGACGTGGTTGTGGGCAAGCACCAGTTCCGCGCCAACAGCCGCGCCATGATTATTGGCGACACCGACGGGCTCGTGAAAGTAATTGCCAAAAAGAACGCCGATGGAACTGCTGGCCAAGTTCTTGGTGTGCAGATGGTTGGCCCGTGGGTCACCGAGCAACTCTCTGGTGGTTATTTGGCCGTCAACTGGGAAGCAACGGTGGCAGAAGTCGCCGAGTTCATCCAACCTCACCCAAGTTTGAGTGAATTGTTTGGTGAAACGATGCTCTCCATGACCGGGCGTAGCATTAACGCGTAATACCTTTTCTCAATACTTTTTAGAACACCTCAATAATGTAAGGACACAGCGACATGGCTGAAGTGAAGCTTCCACAACTTGGCGAAACAGTGACAGAAGGAACCATTACGAAGTGGTTCAAAAAAGTGGGCGATGCCGTTGCTGCCGACGAACCACTTTTCGAAGTATCAACCGACAAGGTTGACACTGAAGTGCCATCGCCAGTATCGGGAGTTCTCACCGAAGTTCGCGCAAAAGAGGGCGACACCGTTCCTGTTGGCGCAGTCATTGCTGTTGTAGGCGATGCAGGTGCTGCACCTGCGCCAGCCCCTGCCGCTGCACCCACCCCAGAGCCTGCCGCTGCACCAGCACCAGCTGCTGAACCCGCACCTGCCCCAGCACCTGCACCCGCGCCAGCACCCGCACCAGCACCAACTGTTGTGGTGGCGAGTGCTCCGAGCGCTGGTGATGCTCCGTTGCTGTCGCCAGTGGTGCGCCGCCTCATTTCTGAAAACAATCTCGACGTAGCAAAAATTGCGGGCACTGGCCCTGGTGGGCGCATCACCCGTGAAGACGTGCTGGCACTCATCGACGCTCAGGCCGGTAAGCAGGCACCCGCTGCTGGTCCAGCGCCGGCCGCTGCTCCTGCTCATGCAGCAGCACCCGCACCAACACCTGCGGCGGCAAAACCTGCTGCTGCGGCAAAAGCTGCACCTGCTGGCGATAGCAACGAGCGCGAGAAGCGCATCAAGTTGTCGAAAATTCGCAAGCTCACTGGTGAGCACATGATTATGTCGAAGGCAGTGAGCCCACACACATTCAGCGTGGTTGAAGTTGACTACGCAAATGTCGACGTTGTGCGATCACGAGTAAAAAATGAATGGAAGAAAACAGAAGGCTTCAGTTGTGGAGTTCCCGCATCTCAATGCATCACTCGATGGCAATGAACTCGTTGTTCACCAATATGTCGACCTTGGCATTGCAGTAGACCTCGACTATCAGGGCCTGTTGGTGCCAGTAGTACGTGATGCCGAATCAAAGCGTTTGCGTGCTTTGGCTCGTGAAATTAGCGATCTTGGTGCACGTGCAAAGGCACGCAAGTTGTCGCCCGATGAAATTCAAGGTGGAACATTCACCCTGTCGAACAATGGTTCTGCAGGTTCAGTTCTCACCATGGCCGTCATCAACCAACCACAAGTTGGCATCATTTCTACCGATGCCATTGTGCGTAAACCAGTGGTGGTGAATTTGCCAGACGGTGGCGAGAGTATTGCCATTCATCCGGTGGGCAAGCTTGCAATGAGCTGGGATCACCGCGCTTTCGACGGTGCATACGCAGCCGGCTTCCTCTCGCGTGCAAAAGAAATTCTTGAAACTCGCGACTGGTCTGCAGAGCTGTAATTCAGCGCTTCATCATGACATCACCATTGCATGTTCGTTGGTTAGGAAAGGTTCCTTATCGCGAAGCATTTGCAGTGCAACGTTCACTTTTTGAACACTCTCGCGAACAGCATCTGCTGTTGCTCGAGCACCCGCACGTATTTACCTATGGGCCAAGTGCCGACCTCGACAAAAACTTGAAATGCGTACCGAGTGAAGTGGGTGCCGACTTTGTCAAGGTCAATCGTGGTGGCGACATTACGTATCACGGCCCTGGCCAATTGGTGGGTTATCCCATTCTCAATTTGCAGCCAAAACATGGTGGCAATGCAGGGCCTGCCGATACCAGCGACTACGTGTTTCGTGTTGAGCAACTGCTCATCGACTCGCTCACTGAATTAGGCCTGAGCGACGTGGGTCGTCTTGCTGGTTACCCCGGTGTGTGGGTAGGCGTTGCAGCGAACGCACCACGAAAAATCTGTGCCATTGGTGTGCGCCTCAGCCGCGGACGCACCATGCATGGTTTCGCGGTCAATGTAGAAACTGATCTCACCTATATGCGCGAACACATTGTTCCGTGTGGCATTGCTGAATATCCGGTTACCTCGCTGCGTGAAGAAGGAATTGAATCGTCGCTACAAGAAGTATCTGAAGTAGTGGCGCGACATGTTGCTCTTGCTTTCGCCGATGGGCAAACTGCTCGCCAAGATGTTGCGTGGTATCACCGCCCAGAAGATCTTTCAGCATTCTCGCGTGGCGAAGGCGCAGGCGAACCTGTGCGGCTCATCTCGCGTTTAGCTCAAGCAGGTGTGGGCGACGGCCTCAAAATTGAAGAACGTAAACCCGATTGGTTGCGTCCGAAAGTTCGCCTCACTGAAGAAGTGATGGAAACAAAAAAAGTAGTGCGCGATCTTGGCCTTGTCACCGTGTGTGAAGAAGCAGGGTGCCCCAACTTGTCGGAATGCTGGTCAGATCGCACAGCAACGTTCATGGTGCTCGGAGAACGTTGTACTCGTGCATGTGGTTTTTGTTTGGTCGATACTCAAAAGCCAGAGATTCCTGCGAGTGATGAACCCGACCGTGTTGCAGAAGCTATTCAACGAATGGGTCTTTTGCATGCAGTGCTCACCATGGTGGCCCGCGACGATTTGGCAGACGGCGGCATGTTGCACGTAGCGCAATGTGTTACTGCAATTCGCAAAGTATCGCCACTGACGCGAATTGAAACTCTCATTTCCGATGTAAAGGGAACCGACGCCCTCGATATTTTGCTTGCCGTGAAGCCCGATGTTCTGAACCACAACATCGAAACGGTGGCACGGTTGCAGCGTGCGGTGCGCCCGAGTGCTGGCTATGCACGCTCTTTGTCGGTGCTTGCTCGTGCCAAGGCTGCCGACCTCACCGCAAAGTCGGGTCTCATTATGGGGATGGGTGAAACTCTTGAAGAAGCAGAGGGAACTCTGGTTGACCTTGCTGGTGTGGGTGTCGACATCGTCACCATTGGTCAATACTTGCGTCCCACCACACATCACCTGCCTGTCGCGCGTTGGGTAGAGCCTGCAGAGTTTGATCACTTGAAAAAATTTGGCGAAGCATTAGGCATCAGCCATGTGGAATCGAGTCCGCTTACTCGTTCGAGCTATCACGCTCGCCAATCGGCTGAAGAAGCCGAACAAAAAAGTATCGATACTGCGGTTTCTTTAACACGCAAACCCCAACCAGTACATAAGTGAGTGTCATGAGAGCAATTGCCGGAGTAGTTCAAGCACATCGCACAGTGGAAGGCGGTGGCTTTGTTGTGCGCCGTCCATTTCCTACTGCATCGCTCGACCACATTGATCCGTTTTTGTTACTCGACGAAATGGGTCCAGTGGAATATGGCCCCGGTGAAGCAGTAGGAGCCCCAGAGCACCCGCACCGCGGCTTTGAAACAGTCACATACCTGTTGCATGGTGCCATGGAGCATCGCGATTCGTCGGGTGGGGTCGGAACCATTACGCCAGGTGGCGTGCAATGGATGACCGCGGGGTCGGGTGTGGTGCATAGCGAATTGCCACCAGCATCAATGTTGAAGTTGGGTGGCAAAATGCATGGCTTCCAACTGTGGGTCAACCTTCCTGCTGCAAAGAAAATGATTGCACCGCGTTATCAAGGTTTCGATGCTGAAGAAATTGTTGCGCACACTCTTGCCAACGGTGGGGTGATGAAAGTTGTTGCCGGCGAAGTGGCAGGCGTTCGCGGCAAGGTGAATACCACAAGCCCAGTTACTTATGCGCACATTGAATTTGCGGCAGGCGACCAAGTGATATGGGCTCCTCAAGAAGGACACACGGCGTTAGTGCATGTGTTTGGTGGGGAAGTAGAAGTCAATGGTGAAAAAGCTGTTGATGGCCAAATGGTGGTGTTAGAGCGCACTGCAGGTGAAGTGCATGTCACCAGCGCAAGTGGTGCCAGTGTTTTGTTGCTCGGTGGTGAGCCACTCAATGAGCCGGTTGCTCGCTACGGCCCTTTCGTCATGAACACGCAAGCAGAAATTGTTCAAGCCTTTGAGGAATACCAAGCCGGGACACTGGTGCGATGAACTCTCGCGAATCTCACGCTTTGCCAACACGTATTTACGAAGAGCGTGTTGCTCGCGTACAAAAAGAGATGAAGGCGCAAAATATTGATGCGCTGCTGTTGTCTGTTGGGCACGACCTGCCGTATCTCACGGGTTACCACGCCATGCCACTCGAACGCCTCACCATGTTGGTGGTGCCGCAAGAGGGTCTTGCCACGTTGGTCATTCCTCGTTTGGAAGCACCGCGTGTTGCATTGCACCCCACCGTCTTCACACTGGCTGCATGGAACGAAACCGACAACCCAGTGGCATTGGTGGCGCAACTCACAAAGGGCGCACGCACCGTGTCGGTGGGCGACCAAATGTGGGCACGCTTTTTAGTAGAACTACTTGCCTTTGCGCCATCTGCGCACTACTCGCGAGCAGTAGATGTTGTGGGGCCTTTGCGCAAAGTAAAAACGCTCAGTGAAATTGAAGCACTGCAACGCGCGGGTGCGGCTGCCGACCGCGTAGCTACGCAGTTGCACGCGGGTCTTATTCCCTTAATTGGTCGCACTGAAGCGCAAGTGTCGGCCGATATTTCAACTCGTCTTTTAGAAGAGGGCCACGATGTAGTGAACTTCGCCATTGTTGCAGCGGGAGAGAATGCTGCAAGCCCACATCATCACCCAGGAGCACGAGTTATTCGTCATGGTGAAATTGTGTTGTGCGATTTTGGTGGAACCATGGCCGACTACTGCAGCGACATCACGCGTTGTGTGCATTTAGGTGCGCCGTCACAAGAAATTTTGGAAGCATATGCAGTGTTGCAAGAAGCACAAGCTGCTTCGGTGGCTTCGGCCCAAGTGGGTGCAACCTGTGAATCGGTCGATGAAGCTGCCCGGCGCGTCATTACTGAAGCTGGCTTCGGTGAGTATTTCGTACATCGCACCGGCCACGGAATTGGCATGGAAGCCCATGAAGACCCGTACATCGTGGCGGGCAATACCGAAGCATTGCTTGCTGGGCATGCATTTAGTATTGAGCCAGGCATCTACATTCCGGGTCGATTTGGCATGCGTTTAGAAGACATTGTGGTGGCGACCGACCAGGGTCCACTGGCTATGAACCTCGTCTCGCATGATTTGGTTGTTCTCGCATAGATTAAGAACCTGAGAGATGGGGGAATCATGCTCGACGTTCTAATCACCGGTGGCGATGTTATTGACGGTACAGGCGCAGTGCGCCGGCGTGCCGATGTGGGAATTGTCGATGGGCGCATTACTCAAGTGGGCACCATCACCGAATCGGCACATCAGACCATCGATGCAACTGGCAAAGTAGTAACACCTGGTTTCATCGACCTGCATACGCACTACGACGCTCAAGCTTTTTGGGATACATCACTGAGCCCATCGCCTTTACATGGCGTCACCACCGTCATTGGCGGTAACTGCGGTTTCACCATTGCGCCACTCACTCCACAAGATGGCGACTACCTCATGCGCATGTTGGCACGTGTTGAAGGCATGCCGCTCGAGTCGTTGCAGCACGGGTTCCCAGGCATACGCGACTAGCCCCGCCACCATAAATATCGGAACGGCGCCGCGCACCAGATACAACAGGTAGCACGAAAAGAGAAAGAGTAGAAGGTAGCCGGAATATC
>JAPKZV010000249.1 GCA_026393585.1 Actinomycetota bacterium | reverse complement strand
CGGTTCGGTATGCATTTCATCGCTATTTCCATGCAATCGACAACAACAACATCGATTTGCTCATCAACGAAGTGTTCACAAAAAACGTGGTGCTCGAAGTCGCTAATTATCCGCCAGGTAGCGGCAAGAACTTGTTGCTCGACACCGAAGAAAAAATCCGTGCGGTATATGGCCCCATTAAGGCCGATGGACACCGACACAACGCCACCAACGTGTCGGTTCTCGTGAATGAAGATTCCACCGAAGCTCAAGTGACGGCTTATTTTGTGACCACCATCGCCTGGGGAAACCAGGGCGGCATTTACGAAGGAACCTTTGTTCCTGCTGGCGACGGAACCTGGAAAGCCAAGCACTGGCTTGTTTCGAGCCAATGGGGCTGGCGCTTGGCCGATGCAGGTATGGAGCTTCCCGCCCCATATTTGTATGAGCCTCCGTCTGTGGGCACCAACCATGGCGGATATCAGCCGAAGTAGTAACTAATCTGCTCCTGGGCGGGGTAATTCATTTATTTGGAGGATCCCATGGATGCAGTACTCGTTATTGGCCGTGTCTTGTTCGCACTGATTTTCGTTGCGTCAGGCATTAATCACATTACAAAAGCTGAACACATGACTGGTTATGCCCAGTTCAAGAAAGTCCCTGCAGCAAAAGCATCAGTCATTTTGTCTGGCGTATTTTTCTTACTGGCGGCAGCATCAGTCATTCTGGGCGTTTACGCCGATCTTGGTGCGCTAGTGCTTGCTGTATTGCTCGTCATTATGGCTGTGATGTTTCACAACTTTTGGACGCAAACAGACCCACAACAAAAGCAAATGGAACAAATTGCATTCTTTAAAAACATCTCAATGGCCGGTGGCGCATTGGTGATGTTTGCAGCACTTGCTGCACAAACTGAAGGTGCTCGCGTTATTGGTCCGATGATGACCAACGCGCTTTTTCATAAATAATTGTCGGGTAGTGGTTGGCGCACAGTTCGTGTTCGTCAACCACTACCAACAAGACTCGCCGCATGACGGAATTGCGTAATCACAGATTTCTTGTAATCGGTGCAAGTGGTGGTCTCGGCAGTGCACTCGTTGCAGTCTTAAATGAAAAAGGCGCCGAAGTCATTGCCATCGCGAAGAGTGGTCCGTTTGGACTCGACATCACCAACGAAGATGCGCGGCGTCAGTTATGTGAACTCGTTGTTGCTCACGATGGCATAGACGGCATCATTATTGCGAGCGGGCTTGTGGGCTTCGGTATTCACGGAACGCTCAATAGTGCCGAGTTAGCGCAGCTGATTGACGTTGACCTCGTTGCGCCTTTGCAGGTCCTGAATGATCTCATGCCGCATATTCGCGAAGGTGGAAATATCACGGTCATTACGGGTGCTGTGGTTGATTTTGCAACATTGGGTATGGCCGCTTACACCGCTGCCAAAGCAGGCCTATCGGCAAGCTGTGCTGTGCTGCGCCGCGAATTGCGTTCAAGAAAAATCAGTGTTCTCGACGCACGGCCTCCTCATACAGAAACTGGCTTAGCCACACGACCTTTGTATGGTCAAGCACCTGCAATAAAAGAGGGTCTCAGCCCCGCATCGGTTGCCGAGCGAATTATCGCTGGAATTGAAGCTGGTGAAACTGAAATCCCGCCTGCTCTATTTAGCTAGAAACGCGATCGGGTGCGTGAGCCTCAATGAGCGCGTCCATGTAGTCAGCACTTTCTAACTCAAGAGCTGAACACGAATTCAATACTTCAATCACTTGTGGGTCAGGATGCGTTGCCGCAATTCGCTGCCATGCGCCCGCACCTTGGCGTTCGGCATTCGCCTGAATGCGTAACTGATCCCACACGGTAAATTGCGAAAATACTTCGTAGTACGTGTCGAGTGCTCCTGGAAGTGGAGCTTCAAGCTTCTCGCGCAACGATTCATCTAAATGAAACGCGCCTTCAATGCGGTTAGCAATTTCATCTTCTGCTTCAGAGCACTTCATGAGACCTTCAGCATGTTCAGGAAGCATTTCTGCCCAACCGCGATAGCGCGATGCAGCACCACGCTCAAGTAGCGCAAGAAAACGCGGTGTAATTTCTGGTGGAACCTGGGAAATGTATGGAGACAAGAGTTCGCCGAAGCGTGGAATGACAAGTTCGCTCATGTTCTGACCTTAGTGAAATCGAGGCCGAGGGGTCTATTTGCGCGAGCGGTTGGTGAGAAAAGCGCCGGCAAGAGCAACGCCACAACCCACAAGCGATAGAGCGGCAACAGCTTCACTGCGAATGACGGCGCCGAGAAATAAAGCCACCACCGGCATGATATAGGTGGTGACCGATGTGCGTGTACTGCCCACTCGGCCCGCCAGGGTAGTGGTGAGTGCGTAGGCAATTCCGGTGCCGCCAACGCCAAGGCCCACCATGGCAAAGAGTGAATGCCACGCAAATGAGCTGCTGGGGATTGCGGCAATACCAAAGGGCGCAGTAAGTATGAGCGCAACTGCTTGGGCGCGAACAATGACGGGCAGTGCGCCATGCTTTTGTTGAAGCGGAACCGCAAGGTTCAACGCAATGCCATAGCAGCACAACGCACTCATAATGAGGGCAACACCAAATGCACTCGATGATGTTTTGTTCGCTGTGGGAATTGCAATGAGCAAGAC
>JAPKZV010000059.1 GCA_026393585.1 Actinomycetota bacterium | reverse complement strand
GAGCGCGTACAGGGTCTCCTCATCATGTTGCCTTGGCTTGCCGAGCGTCAACGCGTATCAATTCATGAAATGGCAAGTACTTTCCATCTCAGTGTTGAAGAACTCAGCCAAGATCTCACCCTCGCCGGGCTCTGTGGCACTCCGCCATATTCTCCGCTAGAACTCATTGAAATCTTCTTCGATGAAAATGAAGTATGGGTGGAAATACCGAACGTGTTCAACAAGCCCCTGCGCCTGTCTGTTGCCGAGGCTTTTGCATTGCGTGCCGTTGCCGATACCGCCCTTGCCTTGCCTGGTGGAGCCAACTCTGCTGCTTTGGGTTCTGCCATTCGCAAACTCAACGAGCTCACTGCAATTGACGATGCGCTGGTGATTGAAAACCCTCATGATCCGCTACTGGCTGAATTGGCGCACTTCTGCGATATCAATGCTCGTGTTTCGCTCGACTACTTTTCACCCACCACCAATAAGTCAACATCGCGCAGCGTGGTGCCACGGCGCGTGTGGTTGAGCGGTGAACATTGGTATCTCGATGCCATAGACCTCGGTATCAACGAACCGCGCGTTTGCCGTGTCGACCGCATTACTGCTTTGACAGACACAGGTGAAGTGGTGAACATAGAGACACTTCCTGCACTTGCCGACGAACCAGGTTTCCATTGGGATGCACAGGCCGAACGAGTGACATTGCATTTACGGCCCTCAGCACATTGGGTGGCAGAGCGTTACCCCGTGTACTCGCAGCACAAATTGGCTGACGGTGTGTTGGAAGTTGTTTTGCCCGTTACCTCGGCACCATGGCTTGGGCGATTATTAGTGCGAGCAGGAAATGCTGCTGTAGTAACGAGCCCTGAAAAGTATGCAGCGCTCGGTGCCGACACTGCTGCCAATATTTTGGCTCGTTACAGCTAAGGAACAAGCTGGTAGAGGTCGTTCACAGTGCGCGCATTGTGTGACGCAATGAGAATGGAAAGCAGTTGTGCAGTTGCGGTTGCGTCGCACAACGCATCGTGAGCATTGGTGAGGGGAATGTTGTATTTCTCGCACAACGCAGTGAGGCGATGTTGCTCGGCGCGCTTCGGGTCGAGAAGTCGCGACATTTGTAAAGTGCACAGGTGCTGGTCGACTTCAATGTTGACGCTGTGGCGTTGTGATTCAGACTTGATGAAACCAAAGTCGAACTTGGCATTATGTGCAACGAGAATGCGCTTTCTTGCAAGACGGCGTAGTTGACGCATTGCGCGTTTGGTGTGCAGGCCTTGGCGCAATTGTTCATTGGTAATGCCGTGAATGTGGTGTGCGGGAGGGTTCTCGACACCCCAAGGAAACGAACCGCCATTGCTGGGGCGCACGTATGTGCTGTAACTGCGCAGCACAGTGCCTTTGGCATTGGTAACAACTGCGCCGATTTGCAAAATGAGGTCGCTGTCGGTTGCTAAACCAGTGGTCTCAACATCGACAACGAGGAACTCCGCCTTTTTGAGCGGCGGCATTTTGCGGGGCATGTGTTGCACGGTAGGGGAGGCGTGTTAGCCGGAAATTGCTTTTTGGAACATGGCCATGTCGAAGTAATCGCGCCACAACGTAATTTTTCCATTGGCAATAGTGAAGATGCCCATGAGGGGAACTTCTACCCAACGATCGCCCATCTTGAAGCGGTCGGTGCGCTCATTCATGACAACACCAGAAGTGGCGTCGCCAGATGAGGTTTGGTGATGAATCTCCCAATCGATTTCACTGCAGCTAGCGAGGAAAGGAGCGAGACCTTCACGCACACCTTCTGGGCCAAAAACTTTGCGCATCGGCACATTGTCGTATTCGCACTTCTCATCAAGAAGAAGAAGGGCACTTTCAAGATCTTTTGTCTCGATGAGCTTGATGAAGTGGCGTACAAGTTGGTCTGGCGTCATCTCGTTATTCTTGCCGATGATGACTCGGCGCAACGTATTACGCGCTGTGTGGCAAGCGGGCGCGAATGCCGATGGGGGCGGCAACCGTGAAACCGGCAAGGTGCCGATCTTCTTCGCTCTCGCCAGCCCAGAAGCCGTACTCGTGGTTGTTGCGGGCGAATTGTCGGCACTGGTCGACCACTGGACATTGGTTGCAGAGTTGGCGGGCGCGGGCTTCACGGCGGGCGCGGGCCTGGGGCCGTTCGGCTTTGGGTGGGAAAAAGAGGGGTGTGCGACCTTTACACGCCGCAAGATCGGTCCAATGTTCAGAATCTTTCGCTGCTACTGGAGCGGGAATGTGGATCATTTTCATTTCTTTGAGTGACATTGTGAGCGCCTTCTCTGTGTGGGGGGACCGTGTTTCTCCACACTATGAGGGCGCTAAGGGTAACTGCAAGTATTTAGTACTAAATGTGCCAACAAGCACATCGAGTACTAAAGAAGCTCTGCGGCCAGGCTTGCCACTTCGCTGCGTTCGCAGGCAGCCAGGGTGACATGGCCAAAGCATTCCTGGTCGGAAAAGGCGTGAATGAGGACCGCCAAGGCGTTGTTCGACTCACCCATATATGGAGCATCAATCTGGCTGGTGTCGCCGGTGAAGATCACTTTGGTGCCGTCGCCAATACGGGTGAGGATGGTCTTCAGCGTTGTTGGCTCCAAGTTCTGCGCTTCGTCAACCACCACAATTTGGCGATGCAGTGAACGACCGCGAAGGAAGGTGACCGACTCCAGCGAGAGTTGTCCGCGAGCAATGAAGTCGTCAATGAGGCGGCGTGCATCGCTGCTGGAACGATGATCGGTGAGAGCAACGATGGAGTCGTGAATGGCTGACATCCATGGGTCGAGCTTTTCATCTAAGCCGCCGGGCAAGAAACCGACATCTGCTCGGCCGACGGGCACAAGTGGGCGATACACGGCAAGGCGCTCGTAACGACGTTGTTCCACCACTTGTTCTAAACCTGCCGCAATGGCCATCACTGTCTTTCCCGTGCCGGCTCTGCCGTCGAGTGCAACCACAGTGACTTCGGGGTCGAGCAAAAGTTCCAGAGCAAAGCGTTGCTCTTTGCTCCGTGCTCGCAAGCCCCATGCCTCTGGCGCATTGGTAGAGAGAAGGTTGAGGTCATCCATTTGCCGGCGTGCGAGAGCAGATTGTGAACCGTCTCTGATGACTGCAAATGTGTTTTGCGACAAAGTGTCGGCGCCCGTAACGCTGTGCACAGGGAGTGACCCAGATGCATAGAGGTCATCAATTGCTCCATGAGTTGCCGAGAGGGGGACCCATCCCATTGGCCGACTGTTTGCGGCGCGCCCCACAGGTTGGTGCTCATCTGCCTGCAAACCAAGGTGGGCAGCCTTAATACGTAAGGCGGCGTCATTCGAAATGAGGCGGGTAGGGGCGGTACGGCATTGCCCTAAAGCGGCTCCAATAATGCGATTATCGGGGATTTCAGGGTCGAGGCCGTGCTCGATGAGGAGATGGCGTTGGATGCCATTGACCTCAATATGCACGCTTCCACCGTCTTCACCATCGTGCACTTCAAGTGGAGTGTTTAAAACACCCCCAGCACGTTTGCGTAGTTCCTCTAATGAACGCAATGCAGTGCGCGCTGCGCGCCCTACATCGTCGAGACGAGTTTTTAAACCGTCAAGTTCTTCAACAACGGTGAGTGGAATGACCACTTCGCTACCAGGAAACGCATTCAAACTTGCCGGGTCTGCAACAAGAACTGATGTGTCGAGCACAACTCGAGTGCGTTGGCGCGCACGAACGGGAGTCGCGGGTGACGCGATGCTGACGTTCTCATTGTGAGGAACAATTTCACTATGGCGAAGATCAGTCATCGCCACCTCCTTTGTCTGGACGCGAGCGATGTACTCAACAGTTCGTAGTGTTGCCGATGCTCGCAGGGGAGTGGTGGATTACAAGATGAACATTTTGTAACGGCGGTGTTCGCGAGCCGATGGCGACCATTTTTTCATTTTTTGGGAAAATTTTGGTCCGTTTCAAAAAATATTTTCAAAATATTTTTTTGAGCCACGAATGAGCATGGAAAATTTGAGGAAGAAACTCTGCTTGTGCGAGCGCATTCTTCATCGCGAGATGCAGTGAACATCGACAGATGAAGTGCAATGTCGCTCTGGGAAAGATGTGTTCACGCGGCAACAAGTAGTAATTGTAGAAATTGATGAAATCCTTTATTTGCAAGGCTTAGAGCGGGTCGGGGAAGTATGGCGAGGAAGCGTGTGCATCTGTAGCAGGAAGTTTTTTCACTCTTCAGCGTGCGTTCGAGTAACACGCGCGCAAGTTCGTTGCACATTGCATCTGCTCGACAATTCGTGCATTTTTGGAACCGAATATTTTGCGACTTAGTTGCAAATGCAATAACCTAAATACTTGTATTCCTCGCTGAAACGTACTCAGATAGTGATGCACAACGCTCCGATTCCAATGGAGGTAATACGAATATGACTAAAGCAGAGCTCATCGATGCTGTGGCAGAAAAAGCAAACGTAACTAAGGCAGACGCCGAACGTACTGTTGCTGCATTTTTTGAAGTTGTCGTTGCGACAACAACAAAAGGTGAAAAGGTTGCGTGGCCGGGCTTCGGCTCGTTCAGCACCACAAGCCGCAAGGCACGTACTGGTCGTAACCCGCAAACGGGCGCGCCAGTTACTGTTCCTGCATCGACCGCAATGAAATTCTCCTCGAGCTCAACGCTCAAGGCAGAACTAAATCCAAAAAAGTAATTAATCCTTAACTAGAGAGGAAATACCGTGGCAGCAGCAAAGAAGGCCCGTAAGAAGGCCGCTCCCGCAAAGAAAAAAGCAGTAAAGAAAGCAGCTCCTAAGAAGGCTGCAAAGAAGGCTGCTCCTCGCAAGAAAAAAGCAGCAGCAAAGAAAGCAGCTCCTATGAAAGCTGCAAAGAAGGCTGCTCCAAAGAAAGCTGCAAAAAAAGCAGCTCCTCGTAAGAAAAAAGCTGTCAAGCGCACAGCTGCAAAAAAGAAGTAATTACCTAACCAATCGGTTCGGAGTGTTGGAAGTGGGGGGCGCAAGCCCCCCACTTCTTTATTTCTCCCCCAAGTGCGCCACGATAGAGAGATGGACGCCACCGACATTGTGCTGCGAGACCTCGCAGACGAACACCTCGCACTTGCCGCTCTCATTGCCGGGCTCTCTGAGCCACAATGGCGAACGAAGACTCCAGCAGATGGCTGGGATATAGCCGACTCTGTGTCGCACCTGTATTTCTTCGACATCCGCTCAGCATTGGCAATGACCGATGCGGCCGGCTTTGCTGCCGACACTCAAGAGATGATGAAGTCATTTGCCAGTGGCGGTGACCCTTCTATTGCCTTTGGTCGCAGCGTAAGTGGCGCAGAACTCGCCAGCGAATGGCATAAGTACAGCGCAGCACTGGTAGCCGCCGGACGTGGCGCAGACCGTACGCAACGCGTGCCGTGGTATGGGCCGTCGATGAGCGTTGCTTCATTTCTCACTGCTCGACTCATGGAAACCTGGGCACACAGTGTTGATATTTCAGATGCATTGAAAGTGCAACCAACCACTTCTTTGCGTCTCAAGCACATTGCTCATATTGGGGTATTGGCTCGCGCAAACAGCTATCGCGCCAACCAGAGAGAAGTTCCTGAAGCGAATATCTTCGTGAGTTTGCAGGCGCCCGATGGTTCATTGTGGGAGTGGGGCAACTCCGACGCTCCCGAGTCGGTGCGTGGTTCAGCGCTCGACTTTTGTTTGCTCGTCACACAACGTCGACATGTGCAAGATACGCAACTTGTTGCACAGGGTGCTCTTGCCACCGAATGGCTGAGTATTGCTCAGGCCTTTGCCGGCCCTGCAGGTGCGGGTCGACAACCGTTGTCGTAGTTGCTGGGTTACAGATCTTTCATGTGATGGAACACTTCGGCTGCTGTATAACCATGGGGCTGGCCAAGTGTGCTGAAACGAGTGCGCATGCGTGCTTGGAAAACATCAAGGGCATCGGTGGTGGTTGCCTTCATGGTCGACTCAAACTGGCTGGCGTGGGCAAGTAGTGCATGCAACTTTGCATCGGCACTTGTTGAAATATCTTCCACATGGTTTGGGGTGTCGGCTTCCCACAACAGCAGTGAAGAGGGTCGATGGTGCTTCAGAGCTACACCGGTATTGAGATCGGTGACGGTGAAATGGTGACGGAAAAAGTGTGGGTCACGTGCGGCAACGATGGAGTCGGTGAGAAGGAATCCGGCTGCTCGATGATCGGGGTGCAGGCGGTAGCGCTTCCATGGGTCGTGGCCCAGCACCACATCGGGTTGCACAATGCGAATGAGTCGCACTAGGGCATCGCGCATTTCCACTGTGTTTTCGAGTTCTCCGTCTACTGCGCCTAGAAAAGTAACTGAGCCTCGCGCACCGAGTCGATGAGCAGCATCGCGTTGTTCTACTTGACGCGTGGCGATGAGTGCGGCGGTGTCGGCATCGGGGTTCCATGTTCCCTTTGACCCGTCGGTGAACACTGCATGGTGCACAACGCAGCCAGCGGCTGCCCATTTGGCCAATGTGCCACCACAGCCAAATTCAATATCGTCGGGGTGCGCACCTACGGCGAGCGCACGTTGAGGAACAGCGAGGTTGTGGCTCCAGTCAGATGCGGGTGTTGTAGAACCGACAACAGGAGGTTGTCCGGGTTCATTTGCGCCTAGTTCAGTGTCAGCCATGGGAACTCCTCGTGAATGCGTGGATGGTGAAGATCTTCAGGTTCGTCTAGGTCGAGTGCCCACTCGTCGCTCAGCGCAATGCGTGGAGCAATGCCATGCGACATTGCTTCAGCAACATGAGCTGAGAAACTTCCCGCTCCGTAGTGAAACGCAAAGGGAAGTGCGGTGGGCAATGCGAGCACGTTGGTTCCATCGTGTGCGGAGTCGGGAACAATGCACACGGTGTCGGCTTCTAAAAACTGTGCGATGTTGTGTGCAAGGGGAACATCGCTATGGGCGATGAGGACGTGTGTGAAGTTGTTGCTGCGGGCATATGCCATTGCGTCGTTGACTGCGCCGTTGAGACCCGCAGAGACCTGCATGAGGCACTCTGCGCCGTGTTCGCGAGCCCAAGCGGGAACTTCGTTGTTGTCTGAAGCGTCGGTGACCACTAAAACTGCAATACCTTGCGCAGACTTCACCACGCGCTCTGCGCATTCGCGAGCGAGTTGAGCACGTTGTGCAGGTGAGAGCACTTGCGATAATCGCCCCTTAGCGCTGGCGAATGGCTTGATGGGTATCACCAGCAAAGCCTTTAGGGGCATCTTCACGAGGTGAAGCCTAGGGCTGGTCGATGCCGGTGCCCTACGCTTCACCTATGGCAATTCGTGTGGGGGTCGTAGGGGCAGGGTCGTGGGGCACCACCATTGCCTC
>JAPKZV010000147.1 GCA_026393585.1 Actinomycetota bacterium | reverse complement strand
TTTTCCATCGCACTTCCACATTTGCCGCGCAATGGCATGGACAGTAAAAGGTTGGTTTGGATATCGCGAAGGTGACAACCGTGTTGAAACAGGAATGTTCTCATACGAGGCAGCTGGTTCGTTCCACACTCCATTCAGCGATTGCCCAGAAGGTTTCCAGTCGCTGGGCATATTCGAAAGCGATACAGAAGTGCTTTTGCAAAACCATGCCGAGCCAAATCCAAGGTCAGAGCGCATTGGCGATCTCACTGTAAATGACTTCATTGGTTGGGCTGGTGGCTCTTCACACGTCGTTCATCTTGATGGCACAACTTCTGGTGACCCATCATTCAAGTATGACTTCACCGCCTAATACGCGTTGAAATAGTAATTCCTTAATGTAATTCCCTTAGTGGGGTGGTGTGAGAAAAAGTGTGGGGCCTGACGGCCCCACACTTTTTATTTTGTCGACCAACCGCCGTCGCAAGGAAAAGTTTGACCAGTGATGAATTCTGCCTCGGGTGAAGTGAGGTATGCCGCCATATGGGCAACGTCCCTTGGTGTTCCCAGGCGAGCAATGGCGTGGGCAGCAGAAAACTCCGCACGCATTTCGTCGGTGATCCCAGCGAGAATTGGGGTATCGATTGTTCCGGGAGCAATTGAGTTGATGGTGATGCCGTAGCTGGCGTACTCGGTAGCTGCCTGTCGAGTAATGGCTGTGACGCCACCTTTTGCAGCACTGTATGAAAAAAGATTGGGCAATCCTCTGAGAGCAGCAAGCGAAGCAATATTGAGAATGCGGCCATAACGTTTTTCAATCATTGATGGAATGATGGTTTTCATTCCAAACCAGACTCCCTTGAGATCAATGCCAATAACCCTGTCCCATTCCTCTACTTCCAGGTCAACAGCAGTATCGGCTGTCTGCGCTACGACTCCAGCAATGTTTCCTAAAATATCGATGCGGCCATGGTCTTTTAATATCTTGTTCACTTGTTGCTTCCACGCAGACAATTGAGTCACGTCCATGACGGCGGTTTCTGCACTCCCGCCGGCGCTAGTAATGCGACTGAGGGTTTCTTTGCAGTCTTGTAAGTCGAGGCACACAACGTGGGCCCCTTCACTCGCTAATTTTTCAGCTATTCCTTGTCCGATACCTTGGTTTGCGCCAGTAATGACTGCGATGTTCTTATCGAATCTCATGATTTTGGTCCTTTTGTTTGTTGGTTCACATACGCATATAACGAAAAGGGCGGGGCTATTTAGCCCCGCCCTTTCTTTCAGTTTTTTAGTATCTCTTAGTTGCCAAAGAGTGTGAATGAACCAGGTCCGGTGGCAAAGCCACTAGCAGGAACGTTCTTATCGGTGACAAGTGGGCTGTCCATCCAGAAGGTTGTTGCTTCAGGAGTTTCGCCAGCAAGTAATTTTGCAAGTAGTTCACAAGCAAGTGCGCCTGTTCCCTCGAGGTCGTTTCCTGCGGTTGCTTTGAAGCTCTTTCCAGAACGGATCATGTCGAGAGCAGTTGAGTCGCCGTTGAATGAAACAACGAATGCATTCGTTCCTGATGCATCAACAGCAGTTGCTGCACCTTGTCCGAGCGTATCGAAAGATGCAAAGACAGCTTTGATCTTTGGATTTGCCTGGAAGGCTTGTTCAACTTTTGCCTGAGCATCAGCAAGTGCATTTGAAATATCAACTTCTACTGAGGTCACCTTGATGTCTGGGTATTCAGTATCTTTACCAACCATCGCGGTGAATGCATCGGCACGTTGACGCAAGCTTGGAGTAACGCGTGCGTTCACTACAAGTACATCGCCTGCTGCTGCGCCGCCATTTTCTGCTGCAATTTTGTCAATCAAATACTGACCAACACGAGCAGCGCTTTGGAACTCAAGACCAGTGATTGAGTATGAGCCTGTGCGTTGTCCGCCCCATACAGTGACCACAGGTCGCTTTGCGTCACCTGCTGCCTTAAGAGCAGCATCGAGCGAACCGTTTCCAATGTCGTTAGCAAGGTTGTAAATAGCATCTACCCCAGCGCTATTTGCCTGTTCAAAAGCTTGTACTGCTTCAGTTCCACCCTTGGCGTCGAATACTTGAGTTTTGCCGCCGTTAGCAGCAACACAATCTTCAACACCTTTTCCTAAACGGTCCACTGGCTCGAGGCCGGGAGCCAACGAGATGAGTCCGATGTTTTTATCTTTAAAAATAGAAAGATCAGGTCCGGTGGTTTCTGCAGGAGCAGAGGTGTCTTCAGCAAGAGTTGTTTCTGTAGCTACTGCATCTGTCGCTGGTGGCTCTGATGCAGTCCCGCTGTCGCTATCACTTGAGCACGATACCAGTCCACCTAAAAGTGCGGTGAGTGCCAAAGTGGTGAGTAATGTGTTTCTTTTTTTCATTATTCCCCCTTGTTGTTTTCGTTATGTGCGGATGCACACAACTTTTTTTCTGAAAGCAATTTGCTCACAGAAATTCTTGTATCGGAAGAAGTGCTGGATTCACTCCGTGTTCCTGTTCCGATATCCAATGACTCATATTTGCTGTTGCAGTTGGCAGAGCTACGAGAGACAAAAATCCTCTACCCTCGGTTTTGTAGCCTTCCGAGTTTTCGAATCGACCTGCACGGATGGCTTTTTTGGCAGCAATGAGAACTTCATTGCTGTTCGCTAGGCATCGTTCAGCGAACTTGATTCCCGAAGAAATGGGGTCATCGCTCAGCCATTCCACCAAGCCAATCTTTTCTGCTTTTTCTCCAGAGATGACAGCGCCGCTAAAGATCAATGCACTGGCTTGTCCGAATCCAACGATTCGAGGTAGACGTTGCGTTCCGCCTGCACCGGGCATGATTCCCATTCGTGCTTCAAGAAGCCCGAGTCGGGCAGTTGCCGATGCGATTCTGATATCGGCAGCAACTGATATTTCAAGCCCACCACAAGTTGCTTGTTCAGGAATTGCGACCACGAGAAGGTTTGGATAATTCTCTACCGCGGAAATTGTGTTTACCCAAGGAGCCCAATCGGCAATGGGGCGCCCCAATGCCATTTCTTGTAGTTCAGTTAACTCTGCGTGAAGGATCGTGATTTCAAGCACTAGCGGTGGCGGTGCCTTTTGTGTTGAGCATTGTTCAATCAGCGAAAGCAGTTGTGCGGCACCTTCGATTGTCATCGTTCCACGAGGAGTTGGATGACTGCGAATGAGAGCACAACCACTGTGTTCTTCCAATGTCCAGTAAGTGTGCATCTCTACGCCACCGATTCATTGGCGTGACCATAGCAATGGCGCAATATCTCTGCCTCGGTGATGGGATGTGAAATTTCAGCAACAAGGTGGCCTTCTCGCAGAACTAAGACGCGATGAGCAATTTGAGCAACTTCGTCGAGGTCGGAAGACGCGATGATGACTGCGACACCTGTTTGAGCAAGTTGGATGATTTGGCGTAGAATCTCACCACGAGCACCAACGTCGACCCCTTTGGTGGGCTCATCAAGGAGCAAAACATTTGTATCTTTCGCAACCAGCCACCTAGCCAACAAAACCTTTTGTTGATTGCCGCCCGACAACTGCCCGATGCGTTGGGTATGCCCAATGGTCACTATTCGTAGTCGCTCTATTTGACTATCAGTCGCTTCGATTTCCGACTGGAGATGAGGAAGGGGAAGTTTTTGAGAGCGACGGAATTGTCGGAGGTGAGCTAAGACAGTGTTTTCCCGAATGGTTCGTAGAGGGTAAATACCCGTTGAACGCCGATCTTCGGGAATGAGAGCGAGACCGTTGCGTATTCCATCTGCTGGAGAGCGAAATGTGACGAGCTTGTCTTTCACTTTGATTTGCCCGCTTGTTGGGGGATGGTGACCAAAAAGCGTTAACAAGAGTGAAGTGCGACCTGACCCCACAAGACCCCCAAGGCCAAGGATTTCACCGGGGCGAAGTGAGAAAGAGATATCGACGAGAGGTCCGCCAGACAGGTTCTCTACTTCAAGGACTGCTTGTTCTTGGGTGAGAGTGGGAAGCGATGATGCGGCAGATGCTTCGGATGATTTGCCGGTGATGGCCTCGATGAGAATATCTTTCGTGAGTCCAGCGCGCGGGAGTTCAGCGACAGTTTCGCTGTCTTTCATGACCGTGACTCGATCGACAATTTCCAATACCTCGGCAAGTCGGTGAGACACAAATAGGACTGCCGAACCTTTCTTTTTGAGTTGGGCGATTGCCTCAAACACTTTGACTACTTCGCTGTCGGCGAGGGCAACTGTTGGTTCGTCCATAACAACGAGTCGAGGTGAGCCAGCGCATGCTCTTGCTATAGCAACCATCCACCGTTCAGCAACCGTGAGCCGAGACACAGGAGTCATTGGGTCAATATCTACAAATCCTGCAAGAATTTCCCGAGATTGAGCTACAAGTGTTTCCCAAGAGACACCAAAACGTTTTTTCGGAAGTGGTTTTCCGAGAAAGAGATTTTCTGCAACGCTGAGACGATTGACGAGCGCGGCATCTTGATGAATGAAGTGAAGCTCTAGAGCGTTCGCTTCACTTTCGCTATTGATTTCGCATGGCTTGCCATCAATAAGAATGCTGCCTGCGTCGCTGCTTTGAGCTCCCGCAAGGATCTTGATGAGAGTCGATTTTCCGGCACCGTTCTCACCGACTAGCCCATGCACCTCGCCTGGTTTGATACGCAGACTTGCATTATTGAGCGCTTGAACGCCAGGGAAACGCTTACAGAGCCCCTCGATTTGTACGACGTAGTCAGACAATTCTCAATTCCTTCCCCCAAATTGGCGCCCCAATGTTTACCCAACTTTGGTTTGACTATAGTCACAATACCAGTAATACTGAAGAGAGAAAACCGTGGGGCGATCGTGGGGGTTGTTTCCAGCGAAAAGGGGAATCAAGTTGGGTCTTTCTGAGTTGATGCAAAAGAGATCTCAAGTCAAACCAGGATCATTGGCGTCGAAAAACGCTCTAGCGTTTTCAGCAAGATACGGAACGATCGTTTTCCTTGGTTTGCTTGTCCTGATTTTCACGGTGTTGTGTGAAATCAAACTTGGAGATCAACGATTTTTCTCCGGAAACAACCTCACATTGATTCTTCGCCAATCAGCAGTGCTTGCAATTTTGGCCTGCGGGCTCACTATTGCGCTGATTCTTGGTGAGTTTGACCTGTCAATTGCTGCATCGTTGACGCTCGGTGGCGGCATGTTCGGGCTTTTGCTCACAAATAAATACTTCATTACATGGCCGACAATTCCATTCACCGATATCGGCGGTGGAAACATACTCCCGGAGTCTGTTCAACGAACTTTTCTCTTTGCACTGATATTCGCGCTTCTCTTTGGCTTGGTTGTCGGCCTCATTAACGGTGTGGTTGTCTCATATTTTGGAGTGAGTGCGTTTATCGGAACTTTGGGTCTTGCGGGAATCGTGGAGGGTTACTTAGTGCGCCTCTCCGACGGTCGATCTGTTCCACTTCCAAAAAACATCACCGATACTGCGCAAGGGACTTTATTGGGGTGGGAGGCACCTGAAAGTTGGAATTGGACGCTTTCATTTGGCTCAAGGACCTTGCAATTCGATTTAGGTGGATTAAGCATCCCCATTATCGCGTTAACTGCGGTAGCCGTTCTGTTAGTGGTGTCCTTTTTCCTGCGCCAAACTGAAGCAGGACGGCGGATGGATGCAGTCGGTGGAAACCCCGAAGCATCGCGACTTGCAGGAATCAACGTGCGAAGGTACCGGCTTGCTGCCTTTGCAATGTGTGCCACCATTTCATCTCTAGCGGGCATTGTTCTTGCGTCGGGGCGTACAGGATCCGCAGTCACACTTGTGGGAAATCAAGGCTCTTATTTGTTGCAGGCATACACCGCGTGTTTCCTTGGTGCAGTAACGCTCCGTGAGGGGGAATTTCACGTACTGGGAACGGCTATCGGGGTTTTACTCATGACAGTCACCTTTTCTGGACTCATCATTCTCGGCGTACCTGGCTATGCGCAGACAATTGCAAACGGAATGATATTGATCGCAGCTTTGACGTTTGCTGGGCTTGCCCGGTCGGCAGCAAGGCGGACTTAGTTGTTGGGGGCTTGGCAACTAAGTGGCATGTTATGCCGAAGCGAAACTGCTCCGTTGCAAATGAATTGCGGCGTATACACGAAGGAATATATAGATAAATCAAATACATAAGGGAATTTGATCTTGCAGTCTGCAGATCAAGTACATGAGGTTCTGAGGAGGACCAATGAGAAAATCACCAATGAAAGTAATTGCTCTTTCGATTGCCGCGGTGTCATTTTTGGCAGCATGTGGCAGCGATTCAGATAGTTCAAGTGAAGAAGTAACGGTTGACAGCGCTGCACCAGTAACTGAAGACACAGCTGCAGCTGAAGAGGCTGCCTCGGCAGCCGATACGTCAAAGGGCGAAATCCCTGAAGGCGGAATTGAAGTAGCTTTCAACGGTGACGTTGCGGGTTGGGCAGGGAAATCGGTAGGTATTGCTAACTTGGCTCCAGTTCCAGGTGCAGAGCGTTGGTCAAAGCCATTGCAGGCTTGCATCGAAGCTAATGGCGGAAAAGTTGACTTCCAAGACGTTGGTGGAGACGCAACAAAACTTCCAGCACTTCTTGAGGGTTGGGCAGTAGCGAAAGTTGATGCCGTGTTCAACATTGGTATCGATATGACTGGTCAAGATTCTTTGATCACGAAGTTCAATGATGCAAAGACTCCTGTGGTCACTTGGGGTGCAGGTAATCCTGCCGGCGTTGTTGCACTCGATGCCAACCAAGAAGAAGACGGACGCATTATTGGTCGCTACCTCATCGAGAAGCTTGGTGGCGAGGGTGATGTCGTTCTTGTGAACGCGCAAAACCCTGCACTGCAGAGTCGTGAAGCAGGTTTGAAAGAGGTGCTGTCAGCATCAAATATCAAGTTGACAGTTGTCGGAGAAGCCGCTGGTTTCTCTGCCGAAGCAGCTCAGAAATCTGTTGAAACAGCCTTGCAGGCTAACCCTGCTGTGAAAGCAGTTGTTGGTGGCTTTGGTTCACTCGGCGTAGGTGCTGCTACTGCAGTTGCCGCCGCAAAGAGCGAAGCAATTGTTGTATCAATGAACGGCGACCCAGAAGAGTATGCAGCTATCCGTGAGGGTGGTGCATTCACTGCAACTGTTGCTGATGGACACGAATTTGGTGGTGAGGCTGCTTGCAAAATTGCAGCAGGAATGATCGCAGGCGAAGCCGCACCTGGCGTTGCCGGAAAATCAATTCTCACAACTTCCGTGTTGGTTACTGCAGACAATGTTCCTGCAGAAGGATCAGCTGAAGGAACTGCACGTAAGTTTTACCAACTGCCATAACTTTTACTAAACAAACTTTGAAGTGAATTGGGGTGGCTGGCACGATGTGCTCAGCCACCCCGTCGCTTTATGATGGGAAATTCATGCCAAAGAATCAGAAGCCAGTTGCGATCGTGACCGGAGCAGGACGGCATCGTGGAATCGGACGAGCCTGTGCATTGCGGCTAGCCCATGATGGATTCTCGATTGTGGTGCATGAGCGCAGCGAGACATTGAGCACCCTCGCCCATGAAGAGCAATCAGGGTGGAAAGGTGCTCAATCAGTTGTCGAAGAGATTAAAGCATTAGGCGGCAATGCAGTTGTTGCAAGGGGCGATATACGCGAGCGCAACACTATGGAACACATTCTTTCGGCCGCGATGTCAATTGGTGATATCGCAACGTTAGTAAATAATGTCGGAACACCCGGTGAGGCAAACCTCTATATGGCCCATGAGGTAGGGGAAGATCTGTGGGATGAAACTTTCGACATCAATATTAAATCGGTGTACCAATTGGCAGCAGTACTTGTGCCCGCAATGGCAGAGTCGACTGCGGTCAATAAAAGTATTATTAATTTTTCGTCGACGGCGGGGCATAGAGCACTTCCTCGTTACGGTGCTTACTGTGCATCTAAAGCAGCAGTTGAATCGTTGACTCAACAACAAGCAATTGAATTAGCAAGGTTTCAGATACGGGTAAATTGCATCGCCCCTGGTACCACTTCTACCGATATGATTGATGACACGATTGGGCGCGCAGCAAGAGTTTCACAGACTGCTGTTGAGGAAACTCGTAAGAAAATAATCAAGGCAATTCCCATGCGTCGGTTCGCCGAACCAAGCGAAGTTGCTTCGGTGGTCTCTTTCCTGGCAGGTGCAGACGCAAGTTTCATCACTGGCCAAGTGATCACTGTTGACGGAGGAATGACACTTATATGAAATCTGCCAGTCCGGGTGTGCCGGTATTTGACGAAAATTTAATGTGCGACTTTGCGGTTCGTGACCCCTATGGGTACTTCGCTGAGCTACGGGAAAACGACCCCATTCACTGGAACCCCAAGCACAAAGCGTGGATCATTACGCGCTACGACGATGTCACGGCAACCATTAAGAACCCGCACCTCACGGCGTCTCGTATTGAACCCTTTCGCCAGGCGGTTTCGAAGTCGGCAAATTCACCTGAGGTCGATGAGACCTTCGGCATCTTGGCCGACTGGATGGTGTTTCTCGACCCACCGCATCACACGCGTATGCGTCGCTTGGTGTCTCGTGTGTTCGCTCCGCCTGTGGTGCGAGCTCGTACACAAGCGATGACCGAAGTGGTTGATTCGCTCATCGCAGAACTCCCTGTAGGGGTTCCTGTTGACATTATGGAGTCGTTTGCCGCACCATTGCCGGCCATTGTGATTGCGCAAATGCTGGGTGTGCCGCCCATCGATCGTCATCTCTTCAAAGAGTGGTCTGACCTCATTACCGCGCTCGTTTTTGGTGCATACGATAACCCCGATCGTTTCCGCAGCGCAGCGCGCGGAATGATGGAACTGAAGAACTATTTGTTGGAGCTCATCAACAAGTTTGAAAAGAACCCAGAAGATAACCTCATTAGCTTGTTGCTCGAGCATGAAGATGGTGATTCGTTGTCGCGTGACGAACTCATCTCTACGTGTACTTTGCTGCTCTTTGGTGGGCATGAAACCACAACAAACCTCATTACAAGTGGCTTGCTCGCGCTGCTTGAATTCCCTGAACAAATGGCCGACCTGCGTGCGCACCCCGACATTTTCCCAATGGCCGTTGAAGAGCTCATTCGTTTCGACGGGCCTGCGCGCGCAACGGTGCGCCTGGTGAAAGAAGACCACGAATACGGTGGCGTGAAGTTCACGGCAGGTGAGCGCGTGTTTATTGCAAACCCTGCAGCCAACCACGACCCGCGCGTGTTTGTGAACCCGGGGCAGCTCGATTTGCGACGTAACCCCACCAATCACATGGGCTTTGGTTTCGGCTTGCATTTCTGTTTGGGTGCTCCACTTGCGCGTCTTGAAGTAGAACTCGCATTGGGTGCGCTCATGAACAAGTTCTCACGCATAGAAATGGCATGCACTCGTGAAGAGTTATCGTGGCACCCCACCATGTTGTCACGTGGTCTACACAAGCTTCCTGTGATCTTGCACCACTAGGCGCACTTGCTAGTTAGCCAAAGATTTTTTTAGAAATCACCATGCGCTGAATTTGGTTGGTGCCTTCGTATATCTGTGTGATTTTTGCATCACGCATCATGCGCTCAACAGGGAACTCTGTGGTGAAGCCGTAGCCGCCGAGAAGTTGCACACAATCGGTAGTGACTTTCATGGCAACGTCGGAAGCGACCCATGGGGCCATAGCACCGAGTTGCGACAAGTCGCCGTGTGGGTCACCAGCCTCAACAGCAGCACATGC
>JAPKZV010000024.1 GCA_026393585.1 Actinomycetota bacterium | reverse complement strand
AGGTGTACTGCAAGTGGTGCTGAGCGATCTCGTGCCCAGTGTTACCTACGGCGCTCGAGACTCTGTGCTTGCCGCGCGTGTAAAAGGCGACATGCGTATGTCGAAGGTCATTACTAAGGCAGTGAGCGACCGCGAGCGGCCGTTGCGCGACAATTTACAACTGCCATTTAGGTCGGGCTACGTGCGTTTAAGCGCACAAGATGCAGCCAATATTGTGCGTCAAGGTCGACGTCGCTTTCGGCGACACAACGCAGCACGAAAATGGGTCGAAACAGAAGTGTTGCAGGCCTTAGGAGCGTCATGGCGCGACCCGGGTGTTTCTCTTTCAGAGTTGAAAGAATCATTACGACCATTACCTGAATTCCGTATTGCGATGGAACGGATGTGGCCACTGCTCACACCTGCGCAATTGCTGAACGATCTCTATGGTTCAAAAGCATTGTTGCGTTTAGCGGCAGAGAATATTTTGAGTGAGGCAGAGTACACATCGTTGTATCGCGAGCGCGTACAAGACATTGAGTCTGCACGGTTCAGTGAACACGATGTTGCTGTGCTCGACGATGCCTTTGAAGTGCTTGGTCCGCTCCCTGGTAAAAATGGAAAAATTGACGAATCAGATGAAATTCGTACCTACGGACACATCGTGATTGACGAAGTGCAAGATCTCACACCAATGCAGTTGCAAATGGTGTCGCGACGCTCACTCAATGGCTCCATGACCATTGTGGGCGACATGGCCCAGGCAACAGGAGCACTTGCACCAGAATCATGGGCCGATGTACTGAAGCATTTGCCCGATCGTCGCGAACAACGCGTGGTAGGGCTATCTGTGGGCTATCGCATTCCCGCTCAAATTATGGAACTTGCCGACAAGGTGATGCATGCTGCGGCGCCAGGTTTGCGCTCGCCGCAATCGGTGCGTGAAGGCGATGCCGGCCCGCGCATTGTGAATGCTGCGCAAAGTGGCGGCACCTTGCTCGATGTCGTCACTGCAGAAACCAAAGCACTCATTGCAGAACTTCCTGCGGGCAACGTTGCTGTTGTTTGCCCCGACAACATGGTGGCTGCTGTTTCTGATGCGCTCAGCACAGCCGGTATGAGCCATGGTAAAGCAGCAAATACAGCACTCGATACAGGTCTCACTGTGGTGCCTGTGAGTTTGGTGAAGGGTCTAGAGCTCGACGGTGTGGTGGTTGTTGAGCCACAAGACATTGTGGAAATTGAAACTCTGGGACTGCGTGCTTTGTATGTTGCACTCACGCGACCCACTCAGCGTCTCACCGTTGTTCATCATCGGCCTTTGCCGCCGTGCATGGTGTATTAATTTACTAGTGCAGAAATAAGACTCGGAAGAAAACGCATTGCCTTGTCGGCATCGGCTGGGCGTTTACGTTCTACAGCAGTGATAAATAAATTCATCATGCGTTGTGTGTCGTCAAGAAGATCTTGAGTTGCTTGTGCAATTTGGGGCTGAATGCCAATCCAAATTGCTTTAATGTCAGCAAGTTTTGTGCGTGCAGTCGACATGTCGCCTTGGGCGATGTCGTTGCCAAGCTCTTTGCCGGTCTCTAGCAATTGTGCGAATAACTCTTCTGTGCTTCCCCGCGGAATAGTTGTTGTGGTGGAAGCGCCTGGAGAAGAAGTGGTAGGGGTGTTTGCGTCGCTGTTGTATGTGGTGGCACAACTGCTCAACAGGGCAATAGCGCTGAGGCAAAGAAGAGCAGATTTCTTCACTGTGCTGTGACCAAGATTCGGGCACTAGCAAAAGAGCCAACACCAATACGTTGGCCATCGATTTCTACAGTGACACTTCCATCGGGCGATGTGGCAGACACCGTTCCTGATTTACCTGGATGAATTTCTGCGGTTTCCAAAAACTCCAACAAACCAGGAGTGAATTCGAGTTCTTCGGGAATGCGGTCGACGGTGAATCCACGGCCGGGAGCCACGTCGACAAGGCGCATCACTAAAGCGGCGAGGTACTGCGAACCAGGGATGGGGTTGCCATGTGGGCAGGTTGTGGGGTTGCCGAGCACTCGGTCCATTGCCATCTCTACTTCGGCCGACATGACGTGTTCCCAGCGTCCTGCTTCATGGTGAGCTTGTGCCCAAGAAAGGCCCAACATATCGGTGAGGAATCTTTCGGCAATGCGATGACGGCGCACGGTGCGTTGCGCAAGTTTTTCACCCATCTCGGTGAGTGCGATGGTTGAACCAGTAATTGCAATGAGACCTTCAGACTCCATCCGCTTCATCATTTCAGACACAGAGGGACGTGAAACTTGGAGGCGCTCAACAATGCGCGCTTGAATGACTTCTACGTTTTCTTCAAGAAGTTCGTAGATGCATTCGCAGTATTCTTCAAATGCTGGGTGGTGTTCGCCTGGTAAGGCCATAAGACGAGCCTACTCGGGCTTGCGCCCAACTGCCCTCAGCCCGGCCCATGCCAGTGAAGCTAGTTGCTCGCCAACGATGTGGGCATCGAAGGGCTTATGGCGTTGAATGAGGTGACGTGCAACACCTTCGCTCATGCCGATGAGTGCATGTGCAACCATGCGCTGGTAGTCGGCATCGACGCCAGCTTCAATGAGAGGAGCGATGAGTTCGGCAACTGCCTTCTCTACGTTGCGGGCAACGATTGCAAACTCTTCATCGCGGCGTGTGCCACCACCGAATAGCAATGTGAATGCATTGGGATCACTCGACAGCCATTCAAAGTAGGCGACCATTCCCGCAGCGGTTTGGGCTTTGCCGGTAGGAACGCTTTTTGTTGCGGACGTGATGGCGTGGATCATGTTGCTTCCCACCGCATCGAGTACGGCAATGTAGAGCGCACGCTTGGAGTCGAAGTGCTGATACAAAACTGGCTTGGTGACGCCAGCAGCATCGGCGACGTCGTTCATTGACGTTGTGTGGTAACCGCGTTGTGCAAAAACGGTGAGGGCTACTTGGAGAAGTTGTTCGCGTCGCTCAGCAGCAGTGAGCCGTGCTGGTGTGGTCATGCTCATAGGCCATTCTCACGATCTTCTCGTTCGGCTGCCTTAATGGCATGCCCAAGGACGATGGAGGGTGCCAACAAAATGGATCCAATCACAAGACATACCGTAATGATGGTGACCATCGTTGGTGTGAATTTGAGGGCAAAAGCCAATATGAAAACTGTCATGGACACTGCGTACAACAAATAACCAATGCGGTTAGCAAGCAGTGTGTACTTGGCAAATTGGCGACGACGAACGCGGACGGGGTCGTGCGATGCAGATGTTGGTGGAGGAAAAGCCATAAGGTTTCACAGATGGTAGAGGCGAGCAATACAAAAGGTACTCAGAAAGACGGCATTCCTGCCACTCTGGAGTGGCAAGATGACGTCGCATTAGTCACTATTTGCCGTCCACAGCGGCGTAATGCGGTGAATCACGCCACGTTGATGCTCTTGCAGCAATTTCAAGAAGAGGCGCGAGGTAGGGCTCGAGTACTAGTACTCACTGGTGAAGGCGAAGGTTTTTGTGCTGGTGCCGACCTCACTGGCGTTGAAGACGACGAGTTTGGTAGCGCACTGTCTAAGGCCTTGCGCGGGTTCACTTCGCTGCCATGTATCACTTTGGCTGCAGTGCACGGGCATGCGCTAGGTGCGGGAACACAACTGGCAGTTGCTTGTGATTTACGTGTTGCGACATCAGCAAGTGTTTTCGGTATCCCCGCAGCAAAACTAGGGCTAGCTGTCGATCAGTGGACCATTGAGCGCGTGGCGCGAGAATGTGGCGGAGCTATTGCACGCAACATGCTTTTAGGCACAAGCACGTACAGCGGAGAACAACTCCACATACAAGGCGCAGTGCACAAACTAGGAACACTTGCCGATGCGATGGAATGGGCCCGCTATCTTGCCACCTTGGCGCCCATCACTATTGCTGCACACAAGCGTGGTTTAGAAGCGGTCGCAGAAAAATTAGTAGACGATGCAGCATTTGAGGCGTTACGCACAAAAGCATGGGCAAGTGCCGATGCACACGAAGGGCGCACAGCATTCCTCGAGAAACGTAAAGCTCGATTTACCGGAAACTGAAAGAGCTTTAGGCCCCTGCGGGCAATAGCAAGTTGAAGTATCGATAGAAATAGTAAAGCGTCACAAAAAATGGGACGCTGAGAATGGCGTACGAAGTGAAATTTGCTGCTATCCGTGAGGTCATGCGGCGTGAGATGCGGTTGTGCAGGAATTTTCTGAACATTGCCAGTGCAATGAGTAACGCTCCACACAACAGTGTGGGAAATATTGCACCCGAGTCGGAAAACCATCCGCCTAGATTGTCGATGTCGGCTTCAGGAAGCACTTCGGGAGTGACGGTATCTACTACTTGAGGAGTAGTTGTGGGCGTTGTGGTACTTGGTGTAACGGGGGGAGGAGAGGTAGACGAAAGTTCAGCACGTACAACAAGGCGTTGGCTGGTGCTAAAGCGTGGATGGCAAGTAACGAGCGTGAGGGTCGCCACCCGAGGAGTATTTTTGAGAACGGAGGTCTCGTCGGGCGCAATGATGGACACCTCCTTCACGATGTATTCAAATTTTCCTTTGGGAGTAGTGATGATGATGGAATCGTCGAGTGAAACCGTGTTGAGGTTTCCGAAAGGGGCGTCGTAAGAAGTGCGATGCCCAGCAATTGCGCTGTTACCTAGTTCCCCTGGTAGGGGGGTTTTGGGGAAGTGGCCCGGCCCGCGCCGCAGATCTTTGGGCGTGATGCCTTCAACAATGATTTTGGAAATATTGATGCTGGGAATTTCAATGAGTGCTAGAGCATCGGTTACAGGGAGAAATGCTGAAGTGCCAGCTGGGGCGGTTGTTGCTGTCGCTGGTTGTGTTGTAGCAATGATGCGATTGAATTCCTGACGCAGCGCACTTTGGGTGCGACGCGTCTCAATACCGGTACCCCACAACTGGTACACAACGAGTCCGAGAAGCAAGAGTCCGGAGGTAATGAAGGACTTGCCGATGAAGCCAATAACACGAGCAGTTTTGAGATTCATCGTTCATCACGATAGTGGCACGTTTGCCCTCTGCCATGGCGATGGGTAGCGTCTCGGTATGGGCAGCGTTGATGAAGCAGTACGACTGCACAATGCAGTAGTGCTTCTTGGCTCATTTCCGGCTCTTGCTGAAGCTTCACTCGTGGTGAAAAAAGGTGAAATTGTACTTATTAGCGGTGCAAATGGCGCAGGTAAAACAACTCTGTTGCGGTTATGTGCAGGGCTTGTGCCTTTGGCGCGAGGTGAAGCATCAGTACTGGGTTTTAATCTTGCAACACAGCGCAAGGAGGCTCAAGCACACGTAGGAATGCTGGGCCATGCAAACGGGTTGTATCTCGATCTCACTGCGCAGGAAAACTTGAAATTCTGGGGTGCAGTTGTAGGTGCCTCATCGCGAGAAATTGCGTTGTCGGCGCAACGTATGGGTCTTCACGAGCGACTTTTGAATACTCCCGTTGCGAAAATGTCTGCAGGTCAGCGCCGGCGTACTGCATTAGCCATCTTGGTCATTCGACGAGCGTCGTTGTGGTTACTCGATGAACCACATGCAGGCCTCGATGCTTCAGGCAGAGATGAGATTGACAACATCTTGCGTGAGGCTGCCAGTGTTGGGGCCACCGTCATTGTTGCATCACATGAATTAGAGCGTGCAGGCGCGCTTGCGACGCGTCGTATTGAAGTTGTTGGCGGTGCCATTGTGGAACGCGGTGCGCAATGACACAGAACTCCATTTCAACGATGTCGATTGCACGTGCAATTGCCACTAAAGATTTGCGTATTGAGTGGCGCAGCAAGGTTTTGGTGAACCAAGTGTTGCCATTCGCAGGAATTGTGATGGTGCTCTTTGCTTTTGCGCTCGACAACGATGGCATTTTGCAAAGAGTTGCCCCAGGTCTGGTGTGGCTTGCCGTCTTGTTCTCTTCCTTAATTATCGTTCAGCGAACATTTGCTATTGAGTCAGCCGACAATGCACTCGATGCAATCAAGGTTGCAGGTGTGTCGTCGGCTGGTGTGTTTTTGGGTAAGTCGGTAGCGCTCGCTGTGCAGTTACTTCTGTTCGAATGTGTGCTTGTGATGTTGTCGTTGGTGTTGTACCAGGTGCAGTTATCGTGGGGCGGCGCAGTGCTTCTCGTCACAGTCAGTGTGTTGGCAAACGTCGGAATTGCGACGATGGGTGCGTTGTACGGTGGTCTGGGTGCAGCGGCAAAAGGTCGCGAAACCCTCTTGCCACTGTTGTTGTTACCCGCTGTAGCGCCCGTTCTCATTGCCGCAACCCGGGCAACTGAATCGGCATTTGGGGTCAGTGGCGCAACTCTCGGTGAAGGGTGGCCGTGGGTGGCATTGCTCGCAGTATTTGGCGCTCTCTTTGGTTTTGGTGGAACACTTGCCTTTGGCGTGCTCACCGAAGAGTGAGAGATGGCCAAAAGCAACTATCTTCAGATGAGAACCCTAAGAATCATATGAACCGTTTTCGCCCCCTCCCCTCACCACTAGATACGCCAACGGGTACCCGCGCTTCTCGGGGGCTCGGAATTGTTGTTCTTCTCGGCTTGGCGCTCCTTACTTTGCTTGGTCTCTTTTTTACCGATGAAGACGTTGTGCAGGGAAGCACTGTGCGTCTCATGTACATCCATGTGCCTACGGCCTGGGTGGCTTACCTCGCTTTTATTGTCACTGCAATTACATCGGCAATGTATATGTGGGGCAAGCAGCACTCTCTTACCTTCGATCGCATTGCCGGGGCATCTGCTGAAGTAGGTGTCATTTTTATGGGTCTTTGTTTGGTGACCGGCAGCTTGTGGGGCCGGATCACCTGGGGAACCTATTGGCAGTGGGACCCACGGCTCACCACCACAGCTTTCTTATTTGTTACTTATGTCGGCTACCTCGCAGTGCGCGACCTCGGTGGGAGCCATCAGCAACGCGCAAAGCGCAGTGGTGTGGTTGCGCTGCTCGCTGTATTGGAAATTCCACTTGTGCATTTCAGCGTGGTGTTGTGGCGTTCTTTGCATCAAGAGGCTTCGGTTCTGCAGCCCAATGGCGACGTCAGCATGGATGGCCTGATGTTGTTTTCACTTCTATTCGGCGTGGTGGTGTTCACTTCACTATTTGCATGGATGGTTCTCCACCGCCAGCGTGTACTGACGCTGGCCGATGCCATAGATGACGGTGGTTTGGAAGCAGCATTGCAAGAACGTCGAAATGAGGCGAACTAATGGATCACGTCAGTTTCATTGTGGGTGGCTATGCAATTACCTTTGTTGCCGTAGGTGCGTATGTTCTGCGCATGTTTCGACAAGCGCGCAAATTCAATAGTGCAATTGCCGAGAGTGACAAACCATGGCGATAGAAGATGATGCACTCGATCTCTCTCCGCGCGATGCTGTGCCCGCGGCACCATCTGTGCGTTCGCGGAAACGCCGATGGAAACCTGCGCTGTTGCTCGCCGTCATCCTAGTTTTCGGTGGAGTAGTAGTAACAAAGTTTTTATCTTCCGCCATCGATTACTACTGCAATGTCGATGAGGTGGGAGTGCGTAGTGGATGCGAGGGAACTCGTCGACTACGTGTACAGGGTGCAGTCGACGAAGGAAGTCTAAAAAAAGCAGCAGGAATGACTACTTTTTCGATGTCATTCAATGAAGACACGTTAGAGGTGCGATACGACGGCGACCCAGGTGGCGTTTTCCAGGAATGTATTCCAGTGGTTGCTCACGGACGAATGGTCAATGGAGTTTTTCTCAGTGACCGCATTGAAGTGAAACATTCGAATGCGTACTCAACGGAAAATAAAGAACGCATAGACAAAGCTGAGGCTGCTGCATGTTCTCTGCCGATGCAGTAGAAGTAGCGGTGAACCAAGGTCTTGCGGGGCCTTTGGGTCGCGGTGCGTTATTAGTGGGGGTCATTGCGTCAGCCTTTGGTGCTGTTGCCTCTATTTATACTGCGCGCGAGTCATCGCGTCATGAAGAGGCCCGCACCGCACGGCTCATTCCGCGGTTTGCTGCTCTTGTTTTATTTGCCGCGTTTGCAGCCATTACCGCAATGGAATATGCAATGATCACGCGCGACTTTTCTTTGCAGTATGTGCAAGATCATGGTTCGCGTTCCACTCCAGCGTTGTACAACTTCACAGCAGTGTGGAGCGCTCTCGAGGGATCCATCTTGTTGTGGGTACTTGCTCTCGCGTTGTCTTGTGCGGCAGTGGTATGGCGGTATCGCAAAAAACTGAATGATCCGCTCATTGCATGGGCAATGGCTGTGATGTTTATTGTTCTTGCATTCTTCTTCTTGCTGAGTTTTGCGCCTGCAAACCCATTTTGGGTGGGTGCAGCGGGAGTCACC
>JAPKZV010000241.1 GCA_026393585.1 Actinomycetota bacterium | reverse complement strand
TCTTCAAGGGGTGCACCAATACGACAATGTAAAGCCAGGTTTTGGAAATGCACTTGCATATGTGCGGGAAGAAGAGGAAGCGCATCGTTCACTGCTGCGCGAAGTGAGTGACCAGTGTGAATTGACCTTTCAATTCCATCAAGAAAATCGGCAGTAGAGAGAGCTACTGAAAAGGGCAACTTCTTGGAGCGCAGTTTCCTGACCGCGCGAGAAGGAGATGAAACGGCGGCTTGATTTTTCTGCGGCGGAGCAAGCACATGAACAATGCGCAGCCGTGTTCGGTATTTGATGGCAGTACTCTCAACAGCTAAGTAAAAAGCGCAAAAGTAGAGTACGAATGCCACGAGTTGCATTACATCACCAGTGCGAGGTCGCCGTTGCTGGGGTGCAAACTATGTGCAAGAACACTGGTGCTGTATGAGCCATGTGTGGTGAGCGTGTCGCTAATTTCCACCACTTGAGCAACGTGGCGGCTTCCTTGTGGCCCGCGTTCAACAAATACAACAATGTCAATAGCTGAGGCGATGTAGGAACGTACTGCGGCAAGTGGCCAGTTGGGTGTTGCTTGAAGCACCATGCTCTCGAGGCGATACAGCGCATCGTGAGCACTATTTGCATGACAAGTAGACATTGAACCGGCATGGCCCGTGTTCATGGCTTGCAGCATGTCGAATGCTTCTGGGCCACGTACCTCACCCACAATGAGCCGGTCGGGCCGTAACCGCAAAGCGTGACGCACCAAATGTGACAGTGAAATTTCGGCAATGCCTTCGGCCGATGATGGTCGCGATTCGAGATACACCACATGCGGATGCTCGACGGCTAACTCATTGGTGTCTTCCAGTACGACAAGACGCTCATTGGGTAATGCCTCACTGGCAAGTGCACTGAGCAGTGTTGTTTTTCCAGTAGATGTTGCACCAGCAACAATGATGTTGCGACGCTGATGTACAACCGAGTGCAACAAGTCGCTCACACGACCATTGGTAAATGAAGAAATACCAAGAGCACAAGATGAAAAGCGACGGATGGTAAAGCACAGGCCATAGGGACTCACCGGGGGAATAGCAGCACAGAGCCGAGACCCATCGCTGAGCCGGGCGTCGACTACTGGGGAGGAAAGGTCAATGCGGCGCCCTATGGGAGCAAGCAAGCGTTCAAGAAGAGCAGCGGCTTCTCCGGGTGCGAGCGAGCCAGCGCGTTCAAGGCCAGCTGTACGTTCGGCCCACACCTCAGTGTTGTTATTGACAATGATCTCCTTGACGTCGGGGTCATTCACAAGGTCTTGTAAACCGGCAAAGTGTGGTTGAGCAAAATGGGTGCGCTGTTGCATTAGAGAAATGGCTTCTTCGGAACGGGCGTTGAGAGCACTTCAACTAATGCACGCAAGCCTTCATTGAGTGCTGCCGGAATACGGCTGCTCAAGAGACCAGCATCGACCGCACGCGAAACACTGGGGTCAACTTTGATGGTGGAAACAATGGGAGTTTTCAACACCGTGGAAATATCGGTTGGTGTGAGCGCTCTGCCACTTTCTTCGAGCACAATGATGCCGTCGCTACGCAAGTAACCGTGGCTCATTTTGTTACTTGCCTTACGTAGTGCCAAGTAGCAGGGGCGCAGCACAAGAAACGTGCGATTGGCAATGCGCTCAAAGCTCTCGTTGAGTTCACCCGTTCCTACGTCAATGACCACCGGTGCGTCGTAGGAAAGTAGTTGGTTGGCAACTTCTTTCCAATTGTGTTCAACGGGGGTGTGCAACCCACGTGGTGCGAAAGAAAGTAATTTCAGTGAAGCATTCACATCGACAGGTTGAGTATCGGGTGGGTCGGGAATACCGAGTGCCGGGGCAAGTTCGCCAGCAAGGTCAACGATGTAACCTCCACCGCGGTGTTGGGCAGCGAGCATCATTGCGAGTGCGGCACTGGTAATGGTGGTTCCGCTGCCACCTTTGGGGGATCTACACACCACAATCATGGGTGCTCCTTTCACATGTCTTGGCCTCAAAATGGTGAGGTACTTCAATGTGTGATTTCAGGCGCAGTTTGTGGCAACTACTTTTCAGAAAGTCTCATTCAGTGGCAATACCCGATACTCTTTTCTTATGGAGGTGTCTGTGCGCCTGGTGGGCTCCGCCGCCTTCAAAGCGGTTGAGACGAGTGAACCTCGTCTGGCGGGTTCGATTCCCGTCCACCTCCGCCAAATGTGGAAGTTGTTTCTTCTTGCCATCGCGGGCTTTTGGATATTGAGCCCCGCCATGAGCGCTCACGCCGACCCTGCACAACCGGGGAATACCCGCAGTGTTGTTACTGAAATATCGCCAGCTACCTCTGCAATTGACGTCTCCATTGTTGGCGTTGATGCTTTTGTAAAAATGAAAGTGCAGCTGGGGCGTAGTGCTGAAGTCATTGGTTATGACGAAGAGCCATATTTGCGTATTGATGAAAAGGGTCGAGTGTTTGAGAACTCATGGTCGCCCACCGTGGTCATCAACAAAACGCGTTATGGAACAGGCAGTACGGTTCCTACAGATTATGAAAGCACCGATGCGCCAACCTGGCGACAAATAGCAACCAACGGTGAAGCAATATGGCACGACCATCGTGTGCATTGGATGAGCCCGTTGAAACCTGCGGTCATCAACGACGAAGGCCTAGTGCAAAACTGGCAAATCGACATGATGGTCGATGGTGCAACTACTGCGGTGCTGGGAAATTTATATGTTGAAGATGCACCAGGTTCGTGGTGGTGGTTACTGGTAGTTCCCGCAGCGGCCAGTGTGTTGCTTACGAAAAAGCGCCTGCGTCTGATTGCTCTCATGAGTGTGAGTGCTGCTGTGATGGCTTTGGGAATGACCCAATACTTCTCTTTGCCAAGCCCAGCGCGCGATACGCCATCGCTCATTGCATTGGGTGTAGTTGCCCTACTTCTCGCACTCGTTGCTACGGCTTTGCGTGGTGATGAGTTTGTGGCGGCTGTTTCCACTGCAGCAGGTATTGCGCTCGTTGTTGCCGTTGGGCTGCATCGCAATCAAGTGACACATCGATTTGTTCCCGGTATGGGAGACGCATGGTATGTGCGCTTCATTCTTCCCATTGCGTTAGGCATTGGAGCAGTGGCAATTTGGCATGGCCTCAATGCGTTGTTGCGTGTGCCGCAACCAGCACTTGCTCGCAACGAAGAAAACTAAACAGCAAGAAGGTCGCGAGCACCGGTGTCGCTTGACGGGTGACGCAACTTGCTCATGGCACGAGCTTCAATTTGACGAATGCGCTCGCGAGTGAGGTTGAAGTGGTCGCCCACTTCTTCCAACGTGCGTGGTTCTCCACGATCGAGACCGAAACGCAATTTCAAGATTTCACGTTCGCGTTCGTCAAGTGGTGCAAGGAGACGCTGAATTTCTTCAGGCAAGAGTGCAGTAGCTGCAACTTCAAATGGTGACTCAGCCGAGCGGTCTTCCACCACATCGCCAAGTTCTGCATCGCCATCTTCACGCAATGGCTCAGACAATGAAAGAGGTTCTGCAGCAAAGCGCAGTGCCTCGGTGACTTTGTCTTCAGGCATTTCTACTTCTTTAGAAAGCTCAGCCAAGGTTGCAGGGCGACCGTATTTCAATTCGAGTCGTGAGCGAGCCTTTTGCAAACGTGCAAGGGTGTCGCCAGCGTGAACCGGAAGGCGAATGGTGCGACCAGTGTTGGCAATACCGCGAGTGATGGCCTGACGGATCCACCAGGTTGCATACGTCGAGAATTTAAAACCTTTGCGCCAGTCGAATTTTTCAACGGCATGCATGAGGCCAAGGTTGCCTTCTTGAATGAGGTCGAGAAGTGGCAAGCCAGATGCTTGGTACTTCTTGGCAATAGAGACCACGAGGCGCAGGTTGGATTGCACGAAGGCGCGCTCGGCAGTTTCGCCTTCTTTTGCTGCGCGCTTCAGGTCACGCTTCTTGGTAGGAGAGAGAGTTTTTTCTTGTTCGGCAAGTTCTACTTGCGCTTCTTTGCCAGCTTCAATGGCTTTGGCTAAACGAACTTCGTCGTCTTTGGTGAGCAGGGCGTATTGGCCAATGTGAATGCTCCCTCTCAGCCCAATGTTCCCCAGCGGGGAACCCGCCTTACGATACCGACGCCATGTGGCGTGACAACCAACATTGAGCCGATTTCTGTAACGTGAGAGATATGGCGAATCCACTCTTGAATGAGAAGTCAATGAAGCAGGCAGCACAGCGCGGCTGGGCAGCCTCAGAAGCCGATGCCGGCACCGTGAAAAGTGCACAAACCACGGCAATTCCGCCCCTTTCCGATGGCCCAGTGAGCCCGTGGGCAGGAACCCGAGCAGCGGGCGACACCATGACCGCGAGCGGTGCGGCAACAGCCACTTTGACCCTTTTGGCAATTTTGTTGGGTGCAGCCACCTTCGGCTGGAGCCTCGTCAGCGAGCCCATTGCCGGCCAAGTGCAGTTCCCGGGCTGGATCATTGCTGGTGTGCTGGTGGGTTTCGCGTGCGCTCTTGGTGCAAGTTTTCGTCCGCAGTACGCCCGTGTTTTAGGTCCGGTGTATGCCATTGCACAAGGTGTTGTGGTGGGTGCTGTTTCGCGCGCGTACAGCATTCAGTACAGCGGCATAGTGCTGCAAGCTGTTGGCGCAACACTCGGAGTTTTTGTAGCGATGTTGGTGATGTACCGCACTGGCATTATTCGCGTGAACGACAAATTCCGCCGTGTAGTGATGAGTGCCATGGTGGGTTTACTTATTTTTTACGGTGTGTCGTTCCTCTTCAACCTGCTTGGCGCAAACATTACGTTTTTTAATGACGCCAGCTTGCTGGGAATTGGGTTCAGCATTTTCGTTGCTGGTCTTGCTGCCGCAAACTTGGCACTCGATTTCGACTTCATTGAGCGCGGTGAAAAAGAAGGACTACCCAAACAAATGGAGTGGTTTGCTGCGCTCGGTGTGGTCATCACACTCGTGTGGTTATATCTCGAAATTCTGCGCTTGTTGGCGAAGCTGCGCGATAACTAGAGCGAGGAAATACTGCGCACAGTGGGTTGCGCTGCAAGAAGTTCGCTCGGAAGTTCTTGACCCGTCGTTTCACAGGTCCAGTACGTGCCGGCTTCAAGGCGGGCGAGAGCTGTTTCTACGTCGGCAAGATCTTTCTCAATGGTGTCGAGGTCGACAGCGTCGGGGTTGATTTCTGGGGCTGACGACGCAAACTCATTTTCCATAGAGCAGAGGTTAGTACTTCTCTTGCCGTGGCAGATAGTGTTGCTTTCTATGTCAAGTGCACCAGCTTTCCCACCTTTCGACGGATCCGCCCCACAGCAGCAAAAATTTGCCGCATACCCTGAAATGGGTATCGACCCAGCCAAGCGCTACACCGCAACGATGGAAACATCAATGGGCACCATGGTCATTGCACTCGACCCCATCAAGGCACCAAAAACAGTGAACAGTTTTGTGTTCCTTGCCTTGAATCATTATTTCGACGGCATCATTTTCCACCGCATCATCAACGGTTTTGTCTGCCAAGGTGGCGACCCAACAGGTACCGGCACCGGTGGACCTGGTTATCGCTTTGAAGACGAACTTCCTTCAGCCGGCCAGTACCAAGTGGGCTCATTCGCAATGGCGAACGCTGGGCCAAACACCAATGGTTCTCAGTTCTTTATTATTTCTGGACCCGACGGCTGCCGCTTGCCGCCAGCGTATGCATTGTTCGGCCAAGTTGTGAAAGGTCTCGAAGTTGTTGACGCAATGCAAAAAGTTGCAACCGGTTCTGGCGATCGTCCAAAAACCGATGTAGTCATCAACTCGGTCACCATTACCGTCGCCGACTAATTCGTGGCACCGCTCGTTGCAGTTGCGGGTCGCACGGCAAGTGCGGGGAAAGTTTCTCGCGATGCAGTGACCTTTGTTGGGCAACGTTATTTAGATGCACTTCTTCGTGCGGGCGGTGAACCATGCGTTGTGACACCACGCCAATTAACTGCTGATGCTGCACAAGAAGTAATGACTACCTGTGATGCACTGTTGCTCATCGGTGGGCCCGATGTTGACCCAGCGTTATATGGGCACGAGCCCCACCCGCGTACTTATGGTGTGAATGCTTTGCAAGACCACTTTGAAATCTCTTTATTGCGCGCAGCGATGTTGCTGAATAAACCAGTTCTTGCGGTCTGCAGAGGAATTCAATTGGTCAATGTGGCACTAGGTGGAACATTGCATCAACACATTGACGACGACACCACGGTTGCACACAAACCAATGAACTTTCCCGATGGTGATGAGTTCGCCATTCATTCCGTGCGTATTGCTGAAGGTTCACAAGTGCATCGTGTTGTTGGTGCAACCAATATTGATGTTGCATCATTTCATCATCAAGCAATTGATGAACTTGGCGCAGGGCTCACTGCAGTTGCGTGGTCGAGTGATGGTTTTATTGAAGCAGTAGAACACAACACGAGTTGGTTACTCGCAGTGCAATGGCACCCAGAAGATACGGCCGCACACGACCCTTATGCACAGGCTCTTTACGATGCAGTAGTGGGTGCAGTTAAGTCGCCATCAATTGCCCAGCGAAATGTGCGTGTAATTACATCGCCTAATGGCTGAGCTACTACATGTTCCGTGAGTGGAAGATACGGCAGTCGCAGTGGAAAACGTGACCATGCAGGAAGAAGCGACACTGCTGCAGCAGCGATGAGTGAGTACGCAGCGCGAGCGGGAAACTCGAGGGGTGGTTGAATGATGAGGTATCGCGCTGCATCGCGAGCCTCTTTTGTTGATTTCAATTCACTGCGAAATTCGGCAAGTTGTTTGCGTAGTTCGGCCTCAGTTGTTGGCGGGTTGGGTACGCCAAGTGCGCTGGCAATGACCGACATGTCGGCCACGTATCCATCACGATCTTTTTGGTCGAGAGTGGTTACCCCGTAGCGTTGGTAGGCGGAGAGAAAACTGTCGACTTCGGCAACATGGACCCATAACAAGAGGTGTGGGTCATTTGCAGAATATGGCCGGCCGTCGGAGGCCACTCCAGTGACACGTTCGTGGACTGCAAGCACCCGATTGACGGCGGCTTGGGCTACTTCAGCTGTTCCAAAACTGGTGGCAGCTAAAAAGTCGGCGGTGCGCTGCAGGCGGCCCCACGGGTCGGCTTTGTAATCGGAATGAATAGCCACCCCTGCCATGGCAAGGGGGTGCAGCGACTGAAAGAGCACTGCCCGCAAGCCACCAATGAACATTGAGGCATCGCCATGAACGCGATAGATAGGGCGATCGGGGGTAAACCAGCGCGGGCCGGGGGCAGACATGAGGTCTTGAGCCTTGGTGGCGCTATCGGGGCCCACGACGCGCTCGCGAATATTGTTCGCAATGAGTTGGCGTACCGATTCAATGCATTCGGTGAGCTCAATGGATGCCATGGGCTTATCTTGACAGCGTACGCTTCACTTATGTCGTCTCCAGGTGAAGAAAACATACCGCAGTCCGAAAAAAATCGCATGGGTTCTACGCGGTGGCTCATTCGAGCCGCCGCCATTTTCTGGGTGGGGTTCCTTGTGATGGTGGCAACACGCCACTCCATTAACCGACTCACAAACCTCTTTATCTTGTTGCTCATCTCCCTTTTCTTGGCGTTTGCCATTGAACCGGGTGTGAACAAATTAGAAGTACGCGGATGGAAACGTGGTCGGGCCACCATTGGCATCGTGCTCAGTGTTGTTGTTCTCAGTTCTGCATTTCTTGCACTGTTTGGAACACTTGTTGCTAGTCAGATGGCCGACCTTTTGCAGAACAGTGAAAAATACGTGAATGAGTCGGTGTCTTTTATTAACGACACGTTCAATGCAAAAATTGATCCGCAGGAAGTAAACGACAAAATTTCTGACCCCAATGGGCCAGTACAGAAATTTATTGATTCACAGCAAGACAAAGTAATCACCCTGTCGGTCCAGGCTCTTGGTGCCCTCTTGCAAGTATTTTCCGTTTTACTCTTTACCTATTACATCGTTGCTGATGGTCCGAAGTTGCGTCGCGCCTTGTGTTCGCGACTATCACCCGAACGGCAACGAAGCGTGTTAGATGGTTGGGAAATCGCCGTCAATAAAACTGGCGGATACTTGTATTCACGGGCGTTACTTGCGCTGCTCTCGAGCTTTTTCCACTGGATTGCATTCCAAGCAATTGGTACGCCAGCACCTATTGCAATGGCTCTGTGGGTGGGTGTGGTGTCACAGTTCCTCCCAGTAGTAGGAACGTATGTTGCGGGTGTTCTCCCCGTAGTGCTGAGTTTTGTAAATAATCCCGCTTCGGCATTGTTTGTTATCGGATTCATCTTGGTTTATCAGCAAGTAGAGAATTACCTCTTCTCACCACGCATTACTGCTCGCACCATGGAACTACATCCAGCACTTGCTTTTGGTTCTGCAATTGCTGGTGCGGCGGTGCTGGGGCCGGTAGGCGCCGTGCTTGCGTTGCCCGGAGCCGCAATGATTCAGGCAATTGCTAGTGAGTGGGGAACACGCCACGCAGTCATTGAAAGCCCACTTACTTATGTTGTGCCAGTGAAAGCACGTACGAGGCGTACGAAGAAGGATCGCAATTCGTAATGTCAATACCTTTTGTGCCCGCACTAGAAAATGTTAAGTATGGGTCTAGTGAGCAAGTCTCGCCACTCATTCGTCGTGTCATAGCAAATAACCCGTCAAAATTTACATATCGCGGTACGGGCACTTACATCGTTGGTCAAGGTGATGTCGTAGTTATTGATCCGGGCCCCATTCTTGAGTCTCATCGAACTGCACTAGAAAATGCACTGCGCGGTGAACGTGTGGTGGGCATTGTGGCCACACATTGTCACGGCGATCATTCGCCTCTTGCGCAGTGGATGAAAGAAACTTACGGTGCACCAACTTACGCATTTGGGCCACACCCTCACTATGAAGTGGTTACCGATGATGAAGACGATGAAGATGAAAAAGATGTTGTCGATGCATCGGGATCAGAAACAGATGTACGCGAACATGTCGATACCGCATTTACTCCCGATGTGGCAGTGAAAGACGGCGAGAAGTTTCTCACGGTGGGCAATTGGTCATTAACGGGTGTGCACACTCCGGGCCATACTTCAAATCATTTGTGCATTGCTTTCGATGCCGAAGAAGCGCTCTTTACCGGCGATCACATTATGGGGTGGAGCACAACTGTGGTGACCCCACCCGATGGCAACATGCGTGACTATTTTGCCTCAGTACGCAAATTGCAATTACGTAACGACAAAGTGTTGTGGCCTACACATGGAAACCCCATTACCAACCCACGGCCCTTTTTGCAGGCGTATTTGGAGCATCGCGAAGAGCGCGAAGCACAAGTACTCGCACAAGTGCACGCGGGCGTGAGCACCATTAAGAAAATGGTGGAAGTGCTTTATGCCGATGTGCACAAGCAACTGCACAAGGCTGCGGGTCGAAGTGTTTATGCGCATCTCATTAAGTTGAGCGAAGATGGCCTTGTGGCAGTAGCCAATGGTGAAGCACCAACAAAGAAAAGTGTCTACCTGCCAAAGTAGTTCCAAGTTTCAGTACTCGAGCATTGCTACTGTGAAACTGTGAAGACGCAGACACTCGTGAAATTGCTAGCACCAATTGCTGCCGTCATTTTTTTTGGTGGGGTCATCGCCGTTGCCGCTTCTGGCGAATCGTCAAACAGTGCATCTGCTACATCAACCACGTCAACAACAGTTGTTCCAACAACCACCACGATTCCGGTTACCACTATTCCCGAAACCACCACGACAACTGCCCCTGGGCCAACAACCACCACAGTGGTGGTCTATTCCCGTGAAAACCCGCGTCCTGTGCCAGAAAAGTCGGGCACAGGTAGGCGCATCGTTTACGCGAACATGGACAACTGGGTATGGATCATTGAAGAAGACGGAACTGTTGCTTTATCGGTTCCTGTGTCGGGCAAAAAGCTTGTGCCAAAGCCAAAAACTTACAAAGTATTTAGCAAGAGTGAATTTTCGCAGAGCATCTTTTTCCCTGAAATCAAAATGAAGTGGTCAACTCGTTTTGCCATTAGCCCCAATGGAAAAAACACCATTGCATTCCATGAAATTCCTACTTGTGCGTGGACCGGCGGCCACTGCAATGTAAAGGGTCTGATGCAAACAGAGGAACAACTCGGCACGTTTCAAAGCGGTGGATGTATTCGTATGGCTGCGCGTGATGCAGAGTTCCTCTTTAACTGGGTAGAAATGGGAACCAAGGTAGTAGTGCTCGCCTAACGCGAGTTACTGGCAACTTTCCAGAATGTGAGCGAAGAGCGTTGTGAGCGTTGCATCATCACCCGACTTTGTTGCATTCAAGGTTTCATGAATGTTGGGTAGCAGAACCTCGTCGCCAACCACCACAGCTTGAATAGCAGTAAAGCCAAGGCGTAGGTACTCCACAGCATTTTTTCCACCGCGTGGCGATGGCGCTGAACCAATAATGAAAACTTTCTTTCCTAAAAATACATGTGCACCGTACGGGCGGCTCATCCAGTCGAACCAGTTCTTCAGCGGGCCTGGGATGCCGTAGTTGTATTCAGGTGTGGCCACAACAACACAGTCGCTCGCCGCAATTTCGCCGCGAGCTACAGCTACTGCAGCAGGTGGCGTTTCGGTGTCGAGGTCTTGGTTATAGAGAGGCAATTGGCCAACAGCATCGGTGCGCACCACGTTGGCCTTGGCGCTAGTGAACTGGGCAAAGTGCTCAAGGATGGCTGTATTGAAACTTCCTGCGCGTAATGAGCCTGAAACGGTAAGAAAAACGGGCAAAGACATGCCAATACGATAGGGGAGGAACCATACGGCTACCTTTTTGTGGGGGTATCACATATGAACTTGGCAAAAATTGGTGAGTACTGGGCGCGTTGGCGACCAAATGACATTGCAATCAAGTTTGGCGGCGTTTCTACTTCATGGCGCGAACTTGAAACACACACAAATGAGTTAGCGGCGGGCCTTGTTGAACGCGGTATTGGCCGTGGCGACCGCATGGGTTTGCTGCTCACAAATTGCTTGGAATGGATTGAGCTCAGTGTTGCCGCTTGGAAAATTGGCGCTGTCATTGTTCCAATTAATACGCGCTTCACGGCACCAGAAGTTGCCTACGTCGTTTCCGACGCCGGCTGCAAGTTGCTTTTCACTAATGAGGCACTATCGCCTGCCACAACGGAAGTATTTGGCTCATGCCCTGTGATTCGCGTGGAAGAGCTAGGCCAGTTGTTTGTGAGCGGCGCAAGTGTTGGCATTGCCGACACGCTTGATTCCGAACCGTCTTTTATTTGCTACACGAGTGGCACCACAGGTGACCCCAAAGGTGCAGTGCTCACGCACGGTTCGTTCAATGCAGCATCGCAGAGTTGGGCACAAGCACTTGAACTCACGCCGAAAGACAAACTCATCTTGCCCTTCCCACTTGCATTCACTGGTGGGTTAGCACTGTGCATGTTTACCTATTGGTCGGGTGGCACTTTGTTGCTCGAGCCAATGGTTGACACCGATCGCATTTTTGATCTCTTTGAACAGGAAGGTGCAACGGCACTCATGGCGGTTCCTGTCATTCACCAACAAGTGGTTGATCACCCTCGCTTTGCTACAGCAGATCTTTCTTCGTGGCGCATTGCATGTTCAGGTGGTGCGCCAGTGCCACCAACATTGTTGAAAGCAGTGCAAGCACGGGGCATTCCGATGTTGCAAATGTTTAGCCTCACCGAGTCGTCTGCTGCCGGCACGGTATTGCCAAACGCCGATGCATTGCGCAAAGTGGGTTCTGCAGGTATTCCCATTATTCACGGCGGTCTAAAAATTGCCGACGATGACGACAACGAAGTTCCTGTTGGAGAAGTGGGCGAAATCCTTTTGTCGGGCCCCCATGTAATGGCGGGTTATTGGAACAACCCCGAGGCATCCATTGCCGCATTGCGCGGTGGCTGGCTCCACACCGGAGACCTTGGTCGCGTTGACGAAGAGGGTTACCTCTATGTTGTCGACCGCAAGAAAGACATGCTCATCTCTGGTGGGCTCAATGTGTACCCAGCAGAAATTGAACGCGTGCTTGCAGGTATGCCGGGAATTATTGAAGTTGCGGTGATTGGTGTGCCACATGAAAAGTGGGGCGAAGCACCTGCAGTGGTGGTGTTCACTGGTGGCGCAGAAGTAAAAGCCGAAGATATTCTTGCACGTTGCAAAGCACAACTCGCCGACTTTAAGTTGCCGCGCTATTTCCATGTGAGCCCCACACCGTTGCCACGCAACATGTCGGGAAAAATTCTCAAGCGAGAATTAAAAATTGAACTTGCGCTCCTCCCACAAACAAGTAAGGCCATTCGTTAATGACTAAGACAAAAATCGGCATCACCATGATGGCTGCCGACTTCGCAATGGAACCAAGCGAACTAGCACGTGAAATCGAAGCGCGTGGTTTTGAAAGTTTTTGGGTGCCAGAACACAGCAACATTCCCGTTAGTCGCGAGACACCTTGGCCAGGAAGCCTCACTGGTGAACCATTGCCAGAAGAGTATTCACATCTGCACGATGCATTCGTTGTGCTTGCAATGGCTGCAGCAGTAACCACAAAACTCCGCCTCGGCGCAAGTGTGTTGTTGCCCGCTCAGCGCGATGCCATTTGGACATCGAAGCAAATTTCGTCATTAGATTTTCTCAGCAAGGGTCGCTTGGAAATTGGTGTTGGTGTGGGCTGGAACCGTGAGGAACTTGCCAGCCACGGCACAGCATTTCCCGACCGTTGGCAACGCACTCGCGAAACAGTGGAAGCCATGCGGGAACTCTGGGCCAATGAGGTTGGCAGTTATTCAGGCAAATTCGTGAATATTGCACCTACTTGGCAATGGCCAAAGCCTGCACAGCCTTCTGGCCCGCCCATTCACTTAGGTGGTGGCACGGGGCCTCGTCTTCTCGGGGAAGTGGCACAGTGGGCCGATGGTTGGCTGCCTATTTCTGCACGCCCGTCGTTGGCGAGTCGATTGGTGTTGTTGCGTGAGGCATGTGAGCGTGCGGGTCGCGACTACACGACGATGAAAATCAGTGTGTTCGGTGCAAACACCACGGCAGATGGCTTATCGAATTTGTTCGAAGAAGGCATTACGCGCGCTGTACTCACATTGCCACCGGCAAAACGCGATGTCGTTTTGCCATTGCTCGATGAATGGGCTGCAACGAAAGACCAAGTGCTCGCGCGCGTGGGTTAGTTAGGCGAGAACTGAAGCGAATTTCCAGAGATGTTTTGCGCGCTCGGTGGCATCGGTAAAGCCATCACGCAGTGCACGTGAGCGCACTTCAAAAGAAATGGGCACATCGGGAACTACCTGCAAGAGTTCTGCGATGGGTAGTGCACCTTCGCCTGGGCAGCTGCGGCCATTAATTGCCTCATCGAGTAGTTCTTCAAACTTTGTTGGCAGTTGCACAAACAATGGTGATGCCATGTGGCGCAGCGAAATCACAAGCTTGTGCATAGCGATCGATATTTGCTTGTAGGTCTTTTTTGCGGCTGGTGAACAAAATGAATCGGGCGCCCACTTCGGCAGCTGCTTCAATGAGTTGCTCTGCATAGTCGTCGGCACCATCGGCAGGAATAATTGGCTCCATGTCGAGTGCAACAACACCAGTGTCGTCAAGACGCTTTTTTACTTCTTTCGTTGTGGCAGAGGTCCAAGTAGCACCATCAAACCAAATGCCACACGCTGGCCAACCGGCTCCCGCTGCGGCAGTGACCATGTCGGCAGGCGGAAGAGTTGGGTGTACGCCTGCAGCCAGTGAAAGTAAGCGGCTCACTTGCGTTTTGCTTCAAAGGTGATGGGAAGGGAAGTAAGTGCACGCAAGGCAAAGTTGCGCTGGTAGTCGAGGTGCATGTCGGGGTCAACAAGTGCAAAGTCGGCGATGTTGTCGACGAATGCGCGAAAGCCAATGGCCAATTCGCGTCGTGCCAGTGGTGCACCCAAGCAGAAGTGAACGCCCGCACCAAAGCCAACGTGTGAGCGTGTATTTGCTCGGTCGAGATCGAGCTCATCGGGGTTTTCGAAATGGCGGTCGTCGCGGTTGGCTGCAGCGAATCGAATGTTCACTGTTGAACCAGCAGGAATAGTGACACCATGCATTTCCACGTCCACTGTTGTTACACGGAAGAGGCCTTGCACGGGGCCTTCTAAACGAATGGCTTCTTCAACAAGAGCAGGAACGTACTTGTCGGGGTCGCTACGCAACTGGCTCCATGCCTTCGGGTTCTTTGCAAGCAACATGATGCCGCCAGAAAGCGCGTTGGTGCTTGTTTCTGAACCACCAACAAAAGTGTCGGCCATCATTTCTGCATGGAGTTCTTCATCAGACAAAGTGCGACCCCATTCAGGAATCACTGTGTTCACAATGTCGGAAAGCAAAGTGTCGTTGGGCTCTTTACGCAATTTGTCGAAGATGGGTTGGAAATAGTGCTGAGCTTCAATTTCCATTTCTGTTGACCACAGCGCTTCTTCTTCTGTTTGCATCATGCCGAGGCGCTGCACCCATGCATCGGTCCATGCCTTAATTTTCCAAATGTCTTCTTCAGGGGCACCCATTTGGAAGCCAATAACAATGAGGGGAAGTGGCACGGCGAATGCCTGAACCCAATCGCAGGTTCCTTTGTCGATGAAAGCATCGATGAGTTGCTGCGATACGCGTTCCACCATGGGGTCGAGCAACTTGATGCGGCTCGGACGAAAAGCGTGGTCGAATAGTGAACGCATTTCTTTATGGTTCGGGTCGTCGCGGCCAGCCAACGTAGGAGCAGGCACCCAACCCTTTTCCTTGTAGAGGTTCCCAATTTTTTGCTGGCGCTCAATCATCTCGGGGGTGTTAATACGCACCGGCTTTTTAGCATTGCTAAAGCGCTCCACGTCGGTCACCACTGAACGCACGTCGTCGTAACGGGAAATGACGTACATGCCCGTTCGCGGGTCCTTCCACACTGGCGCGTCGTCACGCAGGTCTTTATACGCGTGGTACGGGCAATTGTTGGTCTCTACATCGAAAAAGTTGACTTCTACGGTCTTGTCGTTCACTTCTCCACCCCCAGGTATTTTCCTCTACCTTATTCAGTAGCGAAGGGAGATGGCGATGCCAACAGCAGAGGAAATCATTAAGAAATTTGGTGCAGTGGAAGACGACCAGCGCTACACGCGCCTCGTCGATCTCTTTACTCCCGATGCCATTTATTACGACCCTTTCATGGGCGCCCAGGTAGGAACCGATGCCATCCGTACCTTCATGGGGCACATGGAAGAAATGGTTCCCGCAGCAGGTGCACGTTTCGATGAGTGGGAAGTGTGTGCAGGCACCACCACCGCCTGGGCAAAGTGGACAATGTATGCAAAGGGCCCAAATGGTGAAGTGGGCATTAACGGCCAAAGCATTTATCGCTTACGTGACGATGGTGATGGGTTGAAGGTCTGCTTCGTCGCCGACTACCTCGACTCGAATGCTTACGCACAACTCACTCGTGACCGCGTTCCCGACATGACGACACCAGCATCGTTGTCGAAAGGTACGAGCGAACAGGGAAGTGCTCATGCGCTCATTTCGAAGTTTTGGAAAATGCAAGACACGCGTCAATACGCACAGCTTGCAGAGCTCTTCACCGATGATGCTGTGTTTACCGATCAGACATCGGGTGACTTTGTTGGCAAAGATGCAATTACTGCATTCATGAATCGCATGGATGTAGAAATGACTGCACGTGGAGTGACGTTCTCACTCGACGATTGTGCTGGCGATGAAACTGTCGGTTGGTCGCAGTGGACATGTCACCTGCCCGGCGGCTCTTTCCCAGGTTGGACACTGCACAAAGTGCGAGATGGAAAATTCACTCTCGACTCCGACTACTTCGATGTTGCACAGGCCGCGAAACTTCGTACGAAGTGAGTAGCTAGCAATGTGGATGCAAGACGAGCGAGGTCTTCATCGCCAGTTCCAGTTTGCAAACTTTGAGCAAGCGTGGGCGTTTATGAATGAAGTTGCCAAGTTGGCTGAGCTTCACGACCATCATCCCGATTGGTCTAACTCATATAACAAAGTCGACATCACTCTGATTTCTCATGATAAAAAACAGGTAACAGAGCGTGATTTTCGATTAGCCGATGCAATAGATAAGTTGGGGTCGTATGAGTGAACCACTTCACCCCAATGTTGTCAAAGTAACGGCCGCTGCCGCTGCCGCTGGCCTCACCATTGAAACACGCAAGTTTCCTGAAGGTACAAAGACTGCACTCGATGCAGCAAATGCAATTGGTGTCACCCTCGGCCAAATTGTGAAGAGCCTCATCTTCGCTGTTGATGGCGAAGTGGTGTTGGCGCTTGTGAGCGGCTCTAATCAACTCGATGAAAAGAAACTCGCTTTGGCAGCTGGCGGAAATATGTGCGCCCGAGTTGATGCCGACATTGTTCGCCAAGCAACTGGTTTTGCCATTGGTGGCGTGCCTCCCTTTGGTCACAGCAC
>JAPKZV010000018.1:19599-29286 GCA_026393585.1 Actinomycetota bacterium | reverse complement strand
TCACCGACAGCAATTGACGTGCCTGCCGGATGGGCCGTGTCGACGGTGAAGACTCCTGCACATGGGCTCACAATGAGGCGTTCAACAGCAAAGAGATGTTCGCCTTCGAGAGGTGCAGGAGCAGTGGAGAGGCTCTTGTTGACCCAGTCGATGAGCTTGTCGAGTTCATCAGGTGTAGCAACGCTGATAGTGCGCGCATCGTCAACCGTACGTTTCGCCATTCCGGTGAGCACACCACCTGGCCCAAGTTCGACAAAACCTGTGACTCCTAGCTCGGCCATAGTGAGCAGAGAATGCTTCCAACGAACGGGGCTCGATAGTTGTGCAGAAAGAAGCGAGGCCCACTCTTCACCAGAGCTATGAGCGAGAGCATCGACATTAGAGATGACGGCAACTTCGGTATCGCGAGGTTGTGCTGAAGCAATGGCAAGACGCAAACGATCTCGCGCAGCTGTCATGAACGGCGTATGGAAGGCTCCCGACACCTGCAAAGGCATTACCTTCTTCGCGCCCAGTTCCTTGGCGTGAATAGCCGCTGCGGCAACACCGCTCGGTGAGCCAGCAATTACTACCTGACCTGGCGCATTGAAGTTTGCTACCCATACGTCACTGTCGGCTCGACGACAAGCAATTTCAACATCTTCATCATCGAGGCCGAGAACAGCGGACATTGTTCCTGGTGATTCGTTGCCTGCATCGTGCATTGCAGCGGCGCGTTCCACCACTAATGCAATGCCATCTTCAAAGCCGAGGGCACCTGTGGCAGTGAGCGCGGTGTATTCGCCAAGACTGTGACCGGCGCAGAAACTCGGCTCTATGCCCAACCGTTCCACCGCGTCGAGAACCATGAGGCTCGAGACATAGGTGGTGAGTTGGGCATTTCTGGTGTCTTTGAGTTCTTCAGCATCGGCATCGAGCAGGAGGCGGGCAACATCTTTGCCAGATATTGAGGAAGCCTCTTCAACGAGTTCCCAGCTGTCGTGGTCGACCCAAGGGCGGCCCATGCCGGGGCGCTGAGAGCCTTGTCCGGGAAATGTAAAAGCGAGCATTAATGAGAGGTTAGACGTTCGGGAGGCTGTGGGCAGGATTCCTCGGATCGCCTTGTACGATGCAGGCTCGTAATTGGTTACTTGCCCGAGTGGCGGAATGGCAGACGCGGCGGACTCAAAATCCGTTGTTCGAAAGGACGTGTGGGTTCGACTCCCACCTCGGGCACGTTTTAGCGCAAGTAACCCCTTTTGATGCTTCACAGACTTTCTGTGGGCAATGAGGGTGGTGCAATCTCTACACTCCTTGTGTGGCATCAATGTTTCTCGAACGGCGTCTTGCGCAGATGAGTTCTCGTTTGCGTGTTACCCAAGAGAAACTCCGCATTGCCGAAGAACAATGTTCTGCAATGGAAGAAGAGACCAACGAACATGAATTGCGTTCTTTGGTATCGGAAACAGCCGACGCGTCATATGAGTACCGTCAGGCCAAAGCCCATAGCGATGCTTTAAGAAGACACTGCGAAGAGCTGCGTGTCAGCATCCGCGAAATGGAAATACGTCAAGATGAGTTACTTGACAAGTTGTCAAAGAGTCGGCGTCGAGGCTAAGAAGATGACCGTTCGTATTGTTATTGCTGAAGATGAAGCAATCATTCGTCTCGACCTGCGTGAAACGTTGGTTGAAGAAGGTTATGAAGTAGTTGGCGAAGCAGCCAATGGTAATGAAGCAATTGCTCTCATTCGGAAGTTACAACCCGATCTTGCGATTCTCGATATCAAAATGCCCGTTTGTGATGGAGTGGAAGCGACCAAAATCATCAGCGCTGAAAAATTGTGTCCTGTCATTTTGGTGACCGCCTTTAGTCAGAGAGAGATCATCGAAAGCGCTCGCGATGCAGGAGCATTGGCATACATCGTGAAGCCGTTTCAAAGAACCGATCTTGTTCCAGCAATCGAAGTAGCTCTCGGCAGATTCCGAGAGATGCAATTGCTCAATGCTGAAGTGGGAGCATTGGAAGAGCAGTTAGAAACTCGCAAGGTTCTTGATCGGGCTAAAGGGGTTTTGGTGTCGCAATGGAATATGACCGAGAATGACGCTTATCTCTACTTACAGCGAACTGCAATGAGCACCAGATGTAAAATGCGCGATGTTGCCGAGCGTGTGCTTGCCGGCGAAGTAACGCTTTAGGAAAGACTGACGTATGAAATTGATGACCTTAGATGGCAACTCGCTTGCTTACCGTGCCTTTTTTGCTTTGCCCACCGATATGGCAACCGCAAGTGGGCAAGTTACTAATGCGGTTTTTGGGTTTGCATCTATGTTGTCAAACCTGCTGAAAGAACATCGTCCCGACGGCATCGTTGTTGTTTTTGATCGACCCGAGCCCACCTTTCGCCATTTGGCCGTTCCGGAATATAAAGCCCAACGAGAAGCAGCCCCCGATATTTTGCGACAACAACTAGGCGTTATTCGCGAGTTGCTCGACGCGCTCGGTGTGCACACCATCGATATGTCTGGCTTCGAGGGTGACGACCTCATTGCCACCATCGCGCGCCAGGGTAAAGAAGCTGGCAACGATGTGCTCATTGTGACCGGCGACCGCGACAGTTATCAATTGGTCTGCGACCCGCATGTGAAGGTGTTGTACAACAAGCGCGGAGTAAGTGATTACGCCATCTATGACGAAGCAGGGATCCTGGAACGTACCGGCGTGCATCCCAACCGTTACGTGGAATACGCAGCGCTGCGCGGAGACCCCAGTGACAACCTTGAAGGAACGCCTGGTGTTGGAGAAAAGACGGCGGCCAAATTGGTGAACTCGCACGAGTCGTTGGTTGATATTTTTGATAACGCAAGCAAGCAGACGCCAAAGCTTCGCGCATCGTTAGAAGAGAGTCGCGAGCGAGTGTTGCGCAACGCATCGATCATGGTATTGAAAGATGATCTTGAGGTCGCACTTTCCGACTCAGATGTCATCCCAACTCCGAACATCGACCAGCTAGATCGTCTTCTCGACTTCTTGGAAATGCGAACCATGAAAAAGAGATTGGTCGAGGCCTTCTCGCCTTGGGTCGCATCACAGGCTCCGGCTGGAAAAAGTTCCGATGCATCGCAACTCACACAGAGCAATGCCGACCTACCAGCCGCCCTCACTGTGGTTTCCAAAGATGTACTCAACGAAGCGTTGGCATCTATTGCCCAAGAAACACTGCTGGGTGTTTGCGCTGTGTGGAAAGATCAAAAGAAGCAATCGGAACTGATTGGAATGGTGGTTGCAACGAGCACTATGTCGTGGCAGTTCGACCTTGCGCTGTTGCCTCAACTCGCTGACCATTTGCAGAGTTGTGCAACGAAAGGGTCGGCCATCGTTGCGTACGACGCGAAACCGTTACTTCGTGCTCTTCTTGAAAAAGACATCGATCTTCAAGCCATCACTTTCGACGTCGCAATCGCCGGATATCTCATCGACCCAGTTGAGGGTGCGCACACCCTCGGTGGCTTGTTAACTCGGCAGACCGATTATTCATTGCCAGAGGTGGCATCCGTTGTCGATTCTGGTCAGCTTGACTTTGGTGGTTCCGATGATGCGCCCGACGCATCGGTGTCGGTGGGGCAGTCACAGGCGTGTCGTGTGCTCTATGGGCCTTTGCGAACGGCGTTAGATACCTCAGGAATGTTGTCGTTGTATGAAGACATTGAACATCCACTCATTCGAGTGTTAGCAAAAATGGAGACACTGGGCATCGGGGTCGATGTTGTAGCCCTCACGGCAATTAATAACGATCTCATTGGGCGGGCGAGTGCGCTGAGCGAAACGTTGCTCGCTGTAGTGGGTCGTCCCATCAATTTCAACTCTCCAACACAGTTGCAAGAAGTGTTGTACAAAGAGCGCCAACTCACTCCAGGTAAGAAAACAAAAACAGGGTTCAGTACCGATGCTGCAACGTTGGAAAAGCTTCGAGATGAATGGCCAGAATTTATTAACCCTCTTCTGGAATATCGAGAGGTTGAAAAGCTGCGCGGGACGTATGGCCAAGGACTACTCGACGCAGTGCATAACGATGAGCGCATCCATGCAACATTTCAGCAGGCTGTGGCTCGCACGGGGCGCTTGAGTAGCGAGAATCCAAATTTGCACAACATCCCTGTGCGTTCAGAGTCGGGACGCATATTCCGTACCGCGTTTGTAGCGCGGGCTGGGTGCGAGCTTATGGTGGCCGACTACAACCAAATCGAATTGCGTTGCATCGCGCACTTAGCAAACGACCCTGGTCTCATTCAGTCGTTCACCGATGGAATAGATATTCACAATGCCACCGCTGCGCGCGTATTTGGAGTGGATCCTGATCAGGTGACACACGACCAGCGCTCGCAAGCAAAGATGGTTTCCTACGGGCTGGCATATGGCATGGAGGCTTACGGTCTGTCGCAGCGTTTAGCTATTGGGGTCGAAGAAGCAACAGGAATACTCAACGCATATTTCGATGCCTTCCCATCGGTTCGCCAATACATGGACGAAACGGTTGTTGAGGCGCGTAAAAACGAAGGCACGGTCACTCTGTTTGGTCGTCGTCGTCCGATTCCGGAATTACGTAGCGACAATTTCCGCGTGCGACAAGCTGGAGAACGTCAGGCCATGAACGCAGGTATCCAGGGTCTGGCTGCCGATATTTTCAAAGTTGCACTGGTGCGCATCGATGAAGCATTGGAAAAAGGAAACTTTGCTAGCCGGTTAGTCCTTCAAGTTCACGACGAAGTGATTGTTGAAGCACCAACTTCTGAAAAGGAAGTGGTGAATGAACTTGTTCTCAACATCATGTGTCACGCAACTGAATTGAAAGTCCCGCTTGAAGTGAACTCGGCATGGGGTCATACGTGGTCTGAGGCTAAATAGATGACCGACCATTGGTTCGAACCTATTGCAGACCATTTGGGGTCTGCGTACTTGAGGTATTCGTTCACGAAGGGGACGCGTCAAGAGGTCGACTTCATCGTCTCGGAATTGCATCTTGCGCCGGGAATGCGAGTACTCGATGTGGGCTGTGGGCCAGGGCGTCATGCTCTCGAGCTCGCCCGACGGGGAGTTGAGGTGGTGGGAATCGACATTTCTCAGACATTTATCGATCTCGCCTCACAGGCTGCTGAGAGTGAAGGCTTGGCGGCTCTCGCCTCGTTCCATCGACACGATGCCCGCCAGATTCAAGAGCTCAGCGGCCTTGTAGGAGCCTTTGATGCGGTCATTTGCCTGTGCCAAGGGGCATTCGGGCTGATGCGCCAAAATAGCGAAGATGAGTTGGTGTTGGCCGGCATGGCGCAGGCATTGAAAAATGATGGAACCCTTGTGTTGTCTGCATTCAATGCCTACTTTGCCGTGAAATACCACTCAGCCGCCGAGTTCGATGCCGATCACGGTGTCTCCTCGGAAATGACTGAAATTCGCAATCCTCAGGGAGAAATTTGTGAAGTGGCGTTGCATACGGGGTGCTACACCCCGCGCGAACTGCGTTTGCTCTGCAGAGGAGTGGGTCTCAACAATATGAGGGTTTTCAGTGCCGAGCCAGGGGCCTATGGAAGTGACCCTCCAAACACTGAAACAGCGGAGTTTCTTGTTTTTGCTTCTCGGTGATAGGTTTTCAGGGTCCTATCCATCGATTCCCGTCCCTTTTGAAAGCGAATTCCCCGTTGTCCGACACCACTATCTCTTCTGCTCCCTTTGGCACCTACGACGCAGAAGGTAACTACACCCCACGCCAAATCACTTCACACGACACATCGTTCGCCGATGCCATTGCTGGCACCATGGTGGAACTCAAAGATGGTCAACTTGTTTCAGGAACGGTCGTCAAAATTGACCGCGATGAAGTGCTCTTGGAAATTGGGTACAAAACCGAAGGCGTTATTCCTTCGCGTGAACTCTCTATTCGCAACGATGTCGACCCAAGTGAAATCGTTTCCCTCGGTGAGCGCATTGAAGCACTTGTCTTAACTCTTGAAGACAAAGAGGGTCGCCTCTTGTTGTCGAAGAAGCGTGCTCAGTACGAGCGCGCCTGGGGCGACATTGAAAAAGTCAAAGAAGTCGACGGCATGGTCGAGGGTCTTGTTATCGAAGTTGTCAAGGGCGGCCTCATCGTCGATATTGGTCTTCGTGGCTTCTTGCCGGCATCACTTGTTGAACTCCGTCGCGTTCGTGACCTTCAGCCATACATCGGCAAGGTCTTGCAGGCGAAAATCATTGAACTCGACCGCAACCGCAACAATGTTGTGTTGTCACGTCGTGGTTTCCTTGAAGAGACACAAAAAGAGCAGCGCGACGACTTCCTCGTGCATCTCAAGCCAGGCGAAATCCGTACCGGAATCGTGTCGAGCGTTGTTGCATTCGGTGCCTTCGTCGACTTGGGCGGCATGGACGGACTTATCCACGTTTCAGAGCTTTCTTGGAAGCACGTCGATCACCCAGGTTCAGTTGTTGCCATTGGCGACGAAGTAACCGTTCAGGTTCTCGATGTCGACATGAGCCGCGAGCGCATCAGCTTGTCGCTCAAGGCCACACAGCAAGACCCATGGCAAGAATTTGCTAGCTCGCACGAAGTTGGCCAGCTTGTTTATGGTCGCGTCACGAAGCTCGTTCCATTCGGTGGATTCGTGCAGGTTGGCGACGGCATCGAAGGTCTTGTGCACATCTCAGAAATGTCGGCTCACCATGTCGACTCACCAGAGCAAGTGGTCACACCAGGTGAAGAACTCTGGGTCAAGATCATCGACCTCGACCTTGCCCGTCGACGCATCAGCATTTCTATCAAGCAAGCTGCCGAAGGTGGAGAACTTGCCGAGGAATACCGCAGTCACTTCGAAGTTGACGAACAAGGCAACTGGGTGGGCGGCGACGACGCAGAGCGTGAAGCTGCTTGGGCCGATTACTACAAAGAATACGGCGAAGGCGAAGTGCCAACTGAGGCACCAGCAGCAGAAGTTGCCGTTGAAGAAACTCCAGCTGCACCCGCAGAATAGTTTTTCAACAACATGATACTTGTGGGTCTTACCGGGGGAATTGGCTCCGGTAAGTCCACGGTGTCGCAATTGTTATCTGAGCGTGGCGCCATCATTGTCGATGCCGACGCCGTTGCGCGAGAGCTGCAACAACCCCGTACCGAAGTGCTGCGTCTGATGGCGGAAGCTTTCGGGCAGGAAATATGTAACGCTGACGGTTCATTAAATCGTCAAGCAGTGGCCGACAAGGTTTTTGGAAATGCTGAAGCGTTGAAAACCCTCAACGGAATCGTGCACCCTGCGATTGGTAAAGAGATGAACAGGCGCATTGAAGAACAGCGCAGCACCAACAATGTCGTTGTGCTCGATATTCCACTACTCGTAGAGAATCCTCGTGAAGGTTTGTGTGGCGTCATCGTTGTCGATGTGCCTGTTGACATTGCTGTCGACCGATTGGTGAGCGCCCGAGGAATGGCGAAAGAAGATGCAGAGGCGCGCATGTCACGCCAAGCATCGCGAGAAGTCCGCAGAGCAATTGCCGACAAGGTAATTGATAACTCCAGAGATCTTGAGTTCCTTCGTCAGCAAGTTGATGAGGTGTGGACCTGGATGCAAACGCTTCCCGCAGCTGCACCTGACGCGGGTAAACAAGTGCGCCCTGAAGTGAAGAAATGACAGAGGCTCGGCACTCCTTCCAAGTGGTGTCTGACTATTCGGCAGCCGGCGATCAGCCGCGTGCCATTGCAGAGCTGTCTGCAGGTATTGAACGAGGAGACAAGTTTCAGACCCTGTTAGGCATCACGGGTTCGGGTAAGTCGGCCACAATTGCGTGGACCATTGAGAAGGTTCAGCGTCCCACGCTCATCCTTGCTCCCAACAAGAGTTTGGCGGCGCAGCTAACACAAGAGATGCGCGAGTTCTTTCCGCATAACCGCGTTGAGTACTTCGTGAGTTATTACGACTACTACCAGCCCGAGGCGTATATCGCGTCAAGCGACACCTTCATTGAAAAAGACTCGTCGGTGAACGATGAAATAGATAGGTTGCGACACTCGGCTACCGCTGCACTTTTGACGCGGCGCGACACCATCGTGGTGGCGAGTGTGAGTTGTATTTACGGAATGGGCGACCCTGAGGAATATCGCGGTCAGTTGCTAGAACTGCACACAGGTGTCGATTACGACCAGCGCAGTATTTTGAAGCGCCTCGTTGAACTGCAATACGACAGAAACGACATTGCACTTGGACGAGGCAACTTTCGCGTGCGTGGTGACACTATTGAAATTCACGCCGCATACGACGAAAACGTATTGCGGGTGGAGATGTTTGGCGACACTGTCGACCGCATCACCACAATCGACCCGGTCACGGGCGAAAACTTGAGTGAATTAACAGAAGTTGTTGTGTTCCCTGCAACACACTACGTAGCCGGCGATGAACGAATGCGTCGTGCGGTCATTGGTATTGAGAAAGAACTCCAAGAACGACTAGCGGTATTTGAGTCACAAGGGAAACTGCTGGAAGCACAACGTTTGCGGATGCGTACTCAATATGACCTCGAGATGATTCAAGAAATGGGTTACTGCAACGGTATTGAGAACTACTCAATGCACATTGACGGCCGCGAGCCAGGGGAGCCACCATTTACCCTGCTCGACTATTTTCCAAAAGATTATTTGCTGGTCATCGATGAAAGCCACGTGGCAATTCCACAGTTGCATGGGCAATTTGCTGGCGACCTGAGTCGTAAGTCGAATCTGGTGGAACACGGCTTTCGTCTGCCGTCGGCCATCAATAACCGTCCATTACGATTCGAAGAAGTGATGGAGCGTCTGCATCAGGGTATTTTCATGTCGGCAACTCCTGGCAAGTTCGAACTGGCCGAGTCGCAGAGCATTGTCGAGCAAATTGTGCGACCAACTGGACTGGTTGACCCCGAGGTCATTGTGAAGCCAACGAAGGGTCAAATTGATGACCTTGTCGAGATGGTGAATGACCGTATCGAACGTGGCGACAGAATTTTGGTCACAACTCTCACCAAGAAGATGGCAGAAGACCTGAGTGAATATTTGCTCGAGCAGGGTTTGCGTGTTCGGTACTTGCATTCCAATATCGACACCATTCAGCGCATTGAAATACTTCGTGCATTACGTCTTGGCGAATTCGATGTACTTGTGGGAATTAACTTGTTGCGAGAGGGTCTCGACCTTCCCGAGGTGTCGCTTGTTTGTATTCTCGATGCCGACAAAGAAGGATTCTTGCGTAGCGAAACATCGCTTATTCAAATGATCGGTCGTGCTGCACGAAATGTCGACGGCCAAGTAGTGATGTATGCCGACAAGATGACCAAGGCAATGACTGCTGCAATTGGTGAAACCCAACGGCGTCGCGAGCGACAAATCGCTTACAACCTCGCCAATGGAATTAACCCGCAGACTATTCGTAAGGCTGTAGGCGACATCTTGCATTTACTCAGGCCCGATTCGGGTGCACCCGTTCCAGGGAAGGGACAGCGTAAAGATCGTGAGCGCGACAAGGTCAAGCGCGAGTTGCGTTCGTTGCCCGAGCAAGAGATGCTGCGTCTCATTCAAACTCTTGAAGAAGAGATGCACGAGGCCGCTGGAGACCTGCGCTTTGAGTATGCGGCCCGTTTGCGCGATGAAGTCAATGAACTGAAGCGGGAATTGCGTGACGCGGGTTAGCACATTGC
>JAPKZV010000018.1:4730-19584 GCA_026393585.1 Actinomycetota bacterium | reverse complement strand
GCACATTGCGCCATATGTAAGTAATCTCGCATGAATGGCTGACAAAATCATCGTGCGAGGTGCTCGTGAGCACAACTTGAAAAATGTCAGCGTTGAACTACCGCGTGACAAGCTCATTGTGTTCACCGGCTTGTCTGGCTCGGGTAAATCAAGCCTTGCCTTCGACACCATCTATGCAGAAGGTCAGCGCCGGTACGTAGAGAGCCTCAGTGCTTATGCGCGCCAATTCCTCGGTCAGATGGATAAGCCAGATGTCGACCACATTGAAGGTTTGTCTCCCGCTATCTCCATTGACCAAAAGTCCGCTTCCCGTAACCCGCGCTCAACAGTAGGAACTATTACTGAGGTATACGACTACCTGCGATTGCTCTATGCGCGCATTGGTGTGCAGCATTGCCCCAAAGATGGAACCGCCCTGAAAAGGCAAACACCGCAACAAATTGTTGATCGTGTTCTACAAATGCCCGATGGAACTCGTTTCCAGGTGCTGGCGCCAGTGGTTCGCGGTCGCAAAGGTGAATACGACACCTTGCTTGGTGAACTTGCAGGGCAAGGGTATGTGCGCGCCAGGGTCGACGGTGAGCTTGTCGATATTTCGGAGTTCCTGAAACAAGAGAAGCGGCTAGCGCGCTACGAGCAGCACTCTATTGAAGTCGTTATCGACCGATTGGTAAAGAAAGACAATATTGCGCGTCGCCTCACCGACAGCTTGGAAACTGCACTGCGTCTTGCAGAAGGCGTTGCTGAAATCGAATTGATGGGCGTTAAAGGCGATGAAAGCGAAATACTCACCTTTAGTCAGCATCTTGCGTGCCCAAAGTGTGGCGATAGCTTCGACGAACCTGCACCGCGAAACTTCTCGTTCAACTCTCCCTATGGCGCGTGTGAAAACTGCGACGGCTTGGGTACCAAGTTTGAAGTAGATGCCGACTTGGTAATCCCTAATACCGATTTGGCCATTACAGAGAGTGCAATTGCGCCTTGGCGTTCGGCTCATACTCAGTACTTCAACCGCATGCTCGAATCGGTGGCTGAGAAGTACAAGATTCCCCTCACCAAACCCTTTGCCAAGCTCACCGATAAGCAGAAGAACATTGTGCTCAACGGAGTTGAAGAGGGCCTGGTCGTTAAATACAAGAACCGCTACGGGCGCGTGCGCACTTTCAATACGCATTACGAGGGTGTCATCCCTTGGATCAAGCGTCGTCATGAAGCTGCGGAAAGCGACTGGTCGCGCGAGCAGTATGAAACCTACATGCGCGAAGTGCCATGTACGGCTTGCAAAGGAGCTCGTCTCAAGCCTGCCTCTTTGTCAATCACCATTAACGACAAGAGCATTTCGGAAGTGTGCGAATTGCCCATTGCCGACTCAGCAGATTTCCTCGAAAAACTGGTGCTGAGCGATCGAGACAAAATGATTGCCGAACGTGTGACGAAGGAAATCAACGCACGTCTCGGTTTCCTCCTCGATGTTGGCTTGAACTACCTCACGCTTATGCGTAATGCAGGAACACTCGCAGGCGGCGAAGCACAACGTATTCGTTTGGCTAGCCAAATTGGGTCAGGCTTAGTGGGAACGCTGTACGTGCTCGATGAGCCATCAATTGGTCTGCATCAACGCGACAACAAACGTCTCATTGAAACGCTCGTGAGGTTGCGAGATTTAGGAAACACGGTGCTGGTTGTGGAGCACGACGAAGACACCATTCGCGAGAGCGACTGGATTGTCGATATTGGTCCTGGTGCTGGTGAGCACGGCGGTGAAGTGGTGTACAGCGGTCAGGTATCGGGCATTGGCAAAGTCGCCGAGTCGATCACCGGGCAGTATCTGTCAGGGAAGAGGTCCATTCCAGTTCCTGAAGTTCGACGTCAGCCAAACAAAGAACACATCGTGGTGCGTGGTGCCCGCGAGCACAACTTGCAAAACATCGATGTGGAATTTCCCTTGGGTTGTTTAGTCGCAGTGACGGGTGTTTCGGGAAGCGGTAAGAGCACTTTGGTGCGCGACATTTTGTTGCCTGCTCTCATGCAGAAAATCTATAAATCGAAAGATGCACCTGGTCGACACAAGTCTGTTGACGGTATTGAACATCTCGACAAAGTGATTGACATGGATCAGTCGCCCATTGGTCGCACGCCACGCAGTAACGCAGCTACCTACACAGGCGTGTTCGACAACATCCGTAAGTTGTTCGCTGCAACCCCTGAATCAAAAGTTCGTGGATATCAACCAGGTCGATTCAGCTTCAACGTCGCTGGTGGGCGCTGTGAAGCGTGTTCAGGCGATGGCACCATCAAAATCGAAATGCACTTCCTGCCCGATGTGTATGTTCCTTGCGAAGTGTGCAAAGGCGCGAGGTACAACCGAGACACATTGGAAATTCAGTTCAAAGGCAAGAGCATTGCCGACGTATTGAACATGCCCATCTCGGAAGCTGTCGACTTCTTCGACAATCAACCTGTCATTAGCCGCCATATGAAGACCTTGGTTGATGTGGGCCTCGGATACGTGCGTCTTGGTCAGTCGGCCCCAACCTTGTCGGGTGGTGAAGCCCAAAGGGTGAAGCTGGCAAGTGAGTTAGCTAAGCGCAGCACCGGCCATACCATCTACTTGCTCGATGAGCCAACAACCGGATTGCATTTTGAAGACGTACGTCGATTGCTCACCGTATTGTCGCGCCTCGTTGACCAAGGAAACACTGTTTTGGTGATTGAGCACAACCTTGACGTCATCAAAACTGCCGACTGGCTCATCGACCTTGGTCCTGAAGGTGGCTCTGGAGGCGGTTTAGTGATTGCAGAAGGAACGCCTGAAGACGTAGCTAATACGCCTGGTAGTTATACAGGGCACTTCTTGCGGCCACTGCTCGGCCTCGAGGGGAATGCTCCAAAAGCTACAAAGCCTGTTGCGACGAAAAAGAAGGCTGTAAAAGCTATTGAGCCAAAACCGAAAGTTGCTCGAAAGAAGTAATGCGTGGTTACTAAACCACCCACCGGCACCATTCCAGAAACGCCGGGTTCTTACCAGTTTCGTGATGCAAACGGCAAGGTCATTTACGTAGGTAAAGCAGCAAACTTGCGACAACGGTTGTCGAACTATTTCCAAGACCCTCGTATTTTGCACACACGAACAGCTGCCATGGTTGCTGCAGCCGAAACAGTGGAATGGATTGAAGTACGTAACGAAATCGAAGCGTTGATGTTGGAGTTCAATCTCATCAAAGAGCATCGACCTCGCTTCAACATACGTCTTCGCGACGACAAGAGCTATCCATTTCTCGCCCTCACGCTCGATGAGCAATGGCCACGTGCAGTGGTGATGCGCGGAAGGAAGCGCAAGGGGACCAAATACTTTGGTCCGTACCCTCATGCCTATGCCATCCGCGAAACACTCGATTTGTTGTTGCGTACGTTTCCGGTACGCACGTGTGCCCCCTCCAAGTTCAAAGAACACGAGCGCCTTGGTCGCCCGTGTCTCTTGTTTCACATCGAAAAGTGTTCGGGGCCATGCGTCAATGAAGTGACCTCCGACGACTATCAGGTGTTCGTTCGTGGTCTGACAGATGTGTTGAACGGAGATGCTGACGGAATCACCAAAGATCTTGAAGTCGCAATGCGTGAGGCTTCGAGCGCCCTCGATTTCGAAAAGGCTGCTCGTCTACGCGACAGGCTCGCCGCCGTGAAGCGTGCCACCGAAAAACAGCAGGTGGTGGGTGACAACAACGACAGCATCGACGTAATTGGTATTTTCGACGATGATCTAGAAGCTTCTGTTCAAGTGTTCTATGTGCGTCATGGTCGTGTTGTGGGGCGTCGGGGGTTCATGGTCGACAAAGTGGAAGACCTGCAGCCTGGGCAGTTTCTTAACCGTATTTTGGAAAACCTCTATGGCGATGAACCCGCAATGGGGTATCCAAAATCGGTACTGGTGCCGTACCTCCCAGACGACATGGACACTTACACCGAGTGGTTGTGTGGCATGCGTGGCAATGCTGTTGATATTCGCATTCCTCAACGCGGTGACAAACGCTCCTTGCATGAAACCGTCACCATGAATGCTCGCGAGGAATTCACGCGTCAACGCATGAAGAGGGCAAGTGACCACAACGCGCGCAGTAAGGCCCTCAGCGAGATACAAGATCTCTTGCGATTGCCAGAAGCACCGTTACGTATTGAGTGTTACGACATGGCTCACTTGCACGGCACCGACTATGTCGGTTCCATGGTGGTGTTGGAAGACGGCTTGCCAGCCAAGCGTGAATACCGTCGTTTTAAAATCAAGACGGTTGAAGGTAACGACGACTACGCCGCTATGAAAGAGGTATTGACTCGTCGATTAAGCGCCTACATCGAAGAACGAGATGAACCCACTGGCGACAAACCGGGGCGTTTCGCATATCCGCCACAGTTGTTGCTTGTCGACGGCGGCAAAGGGCAACTTTCCGTCGCCATTGAAGTGGTGAAGGAACTCGGTCTAGAAGATGAAATTCCTGTTGCCTCCTTAGCCAAGAAATTCGAAGAGGTATTCATTCCTGGTCAATCTCATCCTGTCAATGTGCCACGCGGCAGTGAAGCGCTCTATATGTTGCAGCGCATCCGAGATGAAGCCCACAGGTTTGCAAACTCCTTTCATAGGGAACTTCGCGACAAGCGCATGAAAGAAAGTGTGCTCGATGGAATTGCGGGTTTAGGCGATTCACGACGTCAGCGGCTCCTCAAGGAACTCGGCACCTTGAAGGCTGTCAAGGAAGCGCCACTTGAACAACTGCAGGCATTACCGTGGTTACCTGATGCTGTTGCTTTGGCCATCTTTCATAAGATCCACGGAGACAGCAGCGAAACCCCTACATAGCGAGACGAGCAACTGTTGAACCAGCCAGCACAATATTCATGGGAAGATCATGCGCAGTGGTGGATTGATGGTTTCACGGGCGGCGTTGACCCTGAATATGTCGAGCAAATAATTCCCATGGCTCTGCGTGAGCTCGATGGTTACGCCCGCGTACTCGATGTGGGGTGTGGTGAGGGTCAAATTGCCAGGGTCTTGCAAAGTCGCACCAACATCAATTCTCATATTGTCGGCGTTGACCCCACTCAGGGGCAGGTTGATGTCGCCATTGAACGTGCAGTGGGCGAGCAGTACCTGCGCTCAGGTGCCGATGCGCTTCCTTTCGCGAGTGGCAGTTTTGATGCTGTTCTTGCGTGTTTAGTTTTTGAACATATTGATGCGCTTGATGAAGCGGTGAGTGAAGTTGCCAGGGTTTTACGACCAGGTGGTCGGTTCTCTTTTTTCCTCAACCATCCACTCTTGCAAACTCCTAATAGCGGATGGATCGACGATCAGATCATCGACCCGCCTGAACAGTATTGGCGCATTGGCTCGTACCTTGATGAAGCAATCACCTTTGAAGAGGTGGAACCTGGCGTACGGGTGAGGTTTTTGCATCGGCCGCTCAGTCGATATGTCAACACTCTTGCGGCACACGGTCTCTTCCTCGAAGCCATGTTTGAGCCAGCGCCACCACCAGGGTTTCTTGCTCGAAGCGCCGATTACGCCTTTGCGGCATCAATTCCTCGTTTACTTTGTTTACGTCTTTGCAAATTCAGTACTTCTCATTCGTTAGTCTGACCTTGTGACTGACGTCCTCGTAATAGCCGGGTTATCTGGTGCAGGTCGTTCTCAAGCAGCCGACGACATTGAAGACCTTGGTTGGTTCGTCATCGACAACCTGCCCACATCGCTCGTGGAAAAGGTTGTCGAACTCGCAAGTTCGCCCCTCGACCCTCACTCGCAGTTGGCCTTGGTAGTGGGCAACGTCAGCCAGCAAAGCGACATGCTTGAAGTGTTGCGCAACCTTCGTCATAACGGTCACCGAGTAACCGGTCTCTTTCTCGATTCATCAACAAGTGAATTGGTCAAGCGGTACGGAGCAACAAGACGTCGTCATCCACTCGATAACGAAAATTCTTCAGGAGGCTCGGGGCATGGCGGCGGTATCGCAGCCCTCATTGAAAAAGAGCGTGCACTGCTTGAGCCCGTGAAGGCTGTTGCCGATCTAGTGATCGATACTTCAGCACTGACGGTCCACCAACTGAAAGCAAAATTGGTAGAAATTTTCAGCGATCAAGGTAAGACCGACGCCATTCAGGTGGGTCTGGTGTCGTTTGGTTTTAAGCAGGGTTTACCCCTCGACGTCGACCTGGTCTTCGATGTGCGTTTCTTGCCGAATCCGTATTGGGACGAAAACCTTCGTCCTCTCACGGGCATCGATGCAGATGTCAGTTCCTACGTTCTCGGGAACCCCATCGCTGAAAAATTTTTGTCACACCTCGAAGGGATGCTCGAATTACTTCTGCCTGCCTATGTGGCCGAAGGGAAGAGTTATCTGTCTATTGCTATTGGATGCACAGGGGGCCAGCACAGGTCGGTAGCAATGGTCGAGCGTCTTTCACAATGGTTCATAGATCGGTCTATGAACCCGCGGGTTACTCACCGAGACCTGCCCCGCCACTAAGGTTCTAGAAGCACCATTTTGGGTGCAGAACATGAAAGGGCAAGTACATGACCATCAAGGTAGGCATCAACGGTTTCGGGCGTATTGGTAGAAACTTCTTCCGCGCTGTTCAGGCCTCAGGGGCCGATATTGAAATCGTCGCAGTAAACGACTTGGGCTCAATCAAGACGATGGCTCACTTGTTGAAGTACGACTCGGTGCTTGGTGTACTCCCAAACAAGATCTCTGCTCTGGAAGACGGCATCAGTGTTGACGGCAAGGTGCTCAAAGTTTTGCAAGTGCGCGATCCGAAAGAGTTGCCATGGAAGGCTCTCGGTGTAGATCTCGTCATTGAATCAACGGGTATCTTTACCGACCGCGACAAGGCAGCAATGCACCTCGATGCTGGCGCTCCACTCGTCATTGTTTCGGCCCCTTCTACTGGCGCCGATGCCACCATCGTGTACGGCGTGAACCACAACGACTTCCAAGCAGGTGTTCACAAGGTTATTTCCAATGCCTCGTGCACCACTAACTGCTTCGTGCCATTGGTGAAGGTTCTCGATGACGCTTTCGGCATCGAAGGCGGTCTCATGACCACCATTCACGCCTACACCGGCGACCAAGCACTCGTTGACGGCCCACACAGCGACTTACGCCGTGCTCGCGGTGCAGCAATCAACATCATTCCAACAAGCACCGGTGCCGCGCGCGCAACAAGCTTGGTCATGGAATCAATGAAGGGCAAGCTCGACGGCACATCGCTACGAGTTCCTGTTCCTACGGGTTCCGTTACCGACTTCGTTGCAAACTTGAAGAAGCCTGCAACGGTTGAAGAGATCAATGCCGCTTACAAAAAAGCAGCCGAAGGCGAACTCAAGGGCATCTTGGAATACACCGATGAGCCCATCGTGTCGAGCGACATCGTCACAAACCCACACTCGTGTGTTTTCGATAGCGGTCTCACCATGAGCATGGGAACCATGGTCAAAGTTCTTGGTTGGTACGACAATGAATGGGGTTACTCAAATCGTCTTGTCGACCTCACGTTGCACGTAGGCAAGAAACTCAAAGGTTAAACATGGCGCGTTTGCCCCTCTTAGAAGATCTTGGTGACGTTTCAGGTAAACGTGTATTGGTTCGTACCGATTTCAACGTTCCGATGGAAGGCCCCGATAACGCCAGAATCATTACCGACGACTTCCGCATTCGTGCTGCATTGCCAACCATCAACTGGTTGACTTCACGCGGAGCAACGGTGGTGTGTGCGAGTCATCTTGGTCGCCCTAAAGGACAACCGGTCGACAAGTATTCAATGGTGCCTATTCGCGCACGGCTACAAGAACTCGCACCGGGTGTCGAGCTGATGGAGAACCTTCGCTTTAATGCAGGTGAAGAAACAAATAGCGAAGCATTCGTCGCTCAATTGGTTCAAGGTTTCGATATGTATGTCAACGATGCTTTCGGCGCAGCACATCGCGCACACGCATCGGTATCAGGCCCACCAAAAACTCTGCCCTCAGCTGCAGGGCGCCTCTTGCAGCGAGAAGTTGAAGTGTTGGGCGAAATGCGTAACCACCCCAAGCGGCCCTTCATTGCCGTTCTCGGTGGTGCAAAGGTCAGCGACAAACTTGGTGTTATTGAAGCGTTGCTTTCTACTGTCGATGCATTGGTGATTGGTGGGGGAATGTGCTTCACGTTTCTCGCAGCCAAAGGCATGCCAGTAGGCAGTTCTATTTGTGAACTCGATCAAGTAGCTGTGTGTAAGCGCCTACTCGATGGTCCGAAGCAAATTCATCTCCCTGAAGACATTGTTGGTCTCGACGCCGAGGGTAACTACGCCACCTTTGGAGTGCGTTTGCCCGAAGGTGCAAAGGGGCTCGACATTGGGCCAGGGTCAGCAGCTGCATTCACCGATGTCATCATGGATGCACGTACTGTTTTTTGGAATGGCCCAATGGGCATGTTCGAAGATCCACGCTTTGCAGCAGGAACGAAAACAGTTGCTCAAGCAGTTGCCGATACAAAAGCATTTACAGTCGTCGGTGGCGGCGATAGTGCCGCAGCACTCGCACAGTTTGGTTTAGACGATCAAGTAGATCACGTATCTACTGGAGGCGGGGCGTCTTTGGAATATCTAGAACTTGGCGACTTGCCGGGTCTGGCTGCATTACGAGGAGCACCCAATGTCCGTTAACTTTCGTCGCCCACTTATTAGTGGCAACTGGAAGATGAATCACAACCATTTTGATGCAATTCAGTTTGTGCAAAAGCTTGCGTACCTCGTCACCAAAGAAGACTTTGAAGTAGTAGACGTTTCTCTCAACGTTCCCTTTACCGACATTCGCAGTGTGCAAACACTCATCGATGCCGATGAATTGCGTTTTCAACTTGGCGCTCAGCATTGTCACTTTGAAGAGAACGGTGCCTTCACTGGTGAAGTGTCTGCAGCAATGCTGTCGAAGCTTGGTGTGAAGACAGTTATTGTGGGCCACAGCGAACGTCGTGAAATTTTCGGTGAATCAGATGAAATGATTTACAACAAAATTTCCGCAATCGTAAAGCACAACATGACGCCCATCATTTGTGTTGGTGAAACGCAAGCAGAACGTGAAGCCGGCGCAACAGAGGAAAAGGTGCTTGGTCAGTTGCGATCGGCTCTTTCACAGCGCTCGCCAGAACAGGTAGGTAAGTTCGTTATTGCTTATGAACCAATTTGGGCCATTGGCACGGGGCTTACAGCTACTGCACAAGACGCTCAAAGCGTCATTGGCGCTCTACGTAACGAAGTTCTGGCCTTGGCTGGGGCAGAAGCCGCTCAAAGCGTTCGCATGCAATACGGCGGTTCTGTGAAATCAAGCAATATCGCCGAAATCATGGAACAGCCCGATATCGACGGGGTACTGGTGGGCGGTGCCAGTCTCGACCCCGACGAGTTCGCCCGTATTGTGCGCTACCGTTTGCTTGCATGAGTACGACTGAAGCGACTGTGATGGCGCCTGAAGTATTCGCAGTAGTGGAAAGTAAGTCTCCAGGTCGCTTGGCATGGGAACGGTTCCGGCGTGATCGTGTAGCTGTCACTGCATCGTTCGTAGTTTTCTTTTTCGTGTGTATTGCTTTGTTCGCACCTCTGGTGTGTCGAGCACTAGGAATTAATCCATTAACACTCGACCGAAAAGCTCTCAATGACTTTGGTCTTCCTAATGGGCCGTTTGGCGCAATCTCCCGAAAGCACCTTTTAGGAGTTGAGCCTGGCACTGGACGCGATATTTTGGCCCGATTAATTTACGGTGCCAGAATCTCCTTATTGGTGGGCTTTGTTTCCACGCTTTTGACAACGGTGATTGGCGTTGTCCTCGGAATTGTTGCTGGGTATCGGCGCGGAAAAATTGATGCGCTCATCAGCAGATTCAGTGATTTGACATTGGCTTTTCCTTCGCTACTACTCATCATTGCGCTCACGAGGCCTTTCACGCAGCGCTTGGAATCCTTAGGTGTTCCCGAGGGAAACCCAGCCCGGCTGACTTACATCGTTCTCGTCTTGTCTCTCTTTGGCTGGGTTTATGTTGCCCGTATTGTTCGCGGGCAGACTCTCGCCTTGCGTGAACGCGAATTTATTGAGGCAGCACGAGCAAGTGGAGCAGGTCACTGGCACATGGTGTTTAAGGAGTTGCTTCCCAATATTTGGGCACCGATCATTGTGATCGTTTCCCTGAGTTTGCCTGGGTATGTGGCAGTTGAGTCAACACTTTCCTTCCTCGGCGTGGGTCTTCTCCCGCCAGATGCATCCTGGGGCGTGATGCTGGGTGATTCGGTGAAGTACTACCGTGCCGACCCTGCGTACCTTTTTATTCCAGGAATTGCTCTCATCGTGTTGGTTCTAGCCTTCAACATTATGGGCGATGGGTTACGTGACGCTCTTGACCCCAAGTCCGATCGACAGCAGCTGGGGTAATTCTCGGATAGTTCACCCCGTGCTCACTTGGGTATAGGGTTACCACTTAGTAGATATTCATACTAGGGGGTAACAATGAAACGTCGAATCATTGGCTTGCTGGGTTTGGCGTTGTCAGCGTCGCTCATTGCAAGCGCATGTGGAAGCGATTCCAGCAGCAGTACCGATACCGCTGCATCAACTGACACGTTGGCAATACCGGGTACCGATTCTGGTGCACCAACTCCGGGTGGCACCATTCATATTTTGAGTCAGCTTGAGCAAATCACTCACCTCGACCCACAACGTAACTACACCGGATCCGACTTAGCATTCGTGGGCTCAACAATGCAGCGCGCGCTCACCTCGTATGCGTACGCGCCTGGTAGTGATGGTTCGCAACTTGTAGGCGACTTAGCCACCGATACTGGTACACCTACTGAGGGTGGAAAAGTGTGGTCGTTCACTCTGCGCGGTGGTGCAACTTACGAAGATGGCTCTGAAGTGACCTGTGCAGATATTGCGTATGGAACATCTCGCGTTTTTGCAACCGACATCATTGTTGATGGACCAACTTATGCAATCTCTTATCTAGATATTCCACAAGATGCCGATGGAAATAGCAACTATCCTGGCCCTTACACAGCAACTGCAGATCAGCAAGCGCTTTTCGACAAAGCAGTATCGTGCTCCGAAGACGGAAAGACAATCACCTTTACGTTGAGCCGCATCGTTGCCGACTTTAACTACACAGTGACATTGCTCGCTTTTAGTCCGGTGCCAAAAGCAAAAGACACAGGTGAAAAATACGATATGGCTCCTGTTTCGTCTGGGCCATACAAAATTGAATCGTACGAACCCGGTAAATCGTTGGTGCTTGTACGCAATGAAAACTGGTCAAAAGCTTCGGACCCTATCCGCAACGCATATGCAGATTCTTTTGTATATGAATTTGCATTGGATCCAGCAGTCATCGACGAGCGTCTCATGGCCGATGCTGGCGATGACCAATATGCAGTAGGAGATGGCGGATTGCAGCCAGAGAATCTTCAGACTGTGTTCACTGATGATCGATTCAAAGATCGTCGCCAAGATGACTACGACCCATATGTATCATTTACTGCATTCAACGTGAAGACAGTTTCATGTGTTGAAGTACGTCGCGCAGTGTATTTAGGCCTCGACCGCGAGGCGCTACGTACCGCAGGCGGCGGACCTTACACAGGCGACTTCGCCGATGGTTTTGTTAAGCCAGCGCTTGCAGACGATTACGCGCCAAGTAAATTGCCCGAAGGACTCAACACCGATGGAACTCCTAACGTAGAAGCAGCTAAAGCTTCCCTCGAAGAGGCGAAGACCAAGTGTCCCGATGTCTATGCCAAGGCAACAGTTGAAGGCTTGAAGTTCTTTCACCCAGATACTCCAATATGGCAGAAACTCGTTTCTATCTGGATTGAATCTTTGAAGGCTGCAGGAATTGTCATTAAGCCAACAGCGGTAGAACCAAGTAAGTATTACCCAACCGTTCAAAACGAAGAGACCGATTACGACATCTCTCGCGGAACTTGGGGTCCAGACTGGCCAAACGCGTCAACGATGATTCCTGAGTTGTTCTTAACAACAGGAGGATTCAACCTCACGCGTAACGGAGATGATCCGGCCTACAAGCAGTTTGAGACCGACACCAAAGCAGCTTTGAATGAACTTGATCGTAAGGCGCAAGGTAAGAAGTGGCAGGCACTCAATCAGTTCTTGGTGGACCAGTTGTGGTCAATTCCAGGTACTTTCACCAAGGCCCAAGATCTATGGGGTTCAAAGGTGGGCAACGCTTACCGCTGGTCATCGAGCGGATCTTTCCTCTTCGGTGAGCTCTTCGTAAAGCAGTAAATCTTCGAAAGGGGGGTGTCGGCGAAAGTTGACACCCCCCTTTTTTATCCCCCATTGTCGTAGCTGAGGATCGCATTGACCACTTTTATTGCTCGTCGCCTTTTATTTGCGCTTGTGCTTTTGGCTGCCGTTTCGCTGTTTACCTACCTGCTATTTGCATTGCTTCCAACAGACCCTGCAGCCTTGACTTGCGGAAAAAATTGCAAACCCGAACTCATTGAAGCGAACAGAGTGCGCCTGGGATACGACAAGCCTATTTACGAACAGTATGCCCAGTTCGTCAAAGGTATCTTTGCGGGTCGTACATATGGCACGGGCGATATTGCTTTCACATGTCCTGCTCCGTCATTGGGTTATTCCTTCAATCAACATGAATGTGTATCGACATTAATCGGTAAGACATTTCCAGTGACTGCGTTTCTTTCACTGGGGGCATTCATCTTGTGGATGCTGCTCGGAGTTGGCACAGGCACGCTTGCAGCTTTGCATCGAGGAAAGTGGCAAGACCGGTTGACCTCTGTCATTACCTCTATTGGAGTGAGCCTTCCTACTTTTTACGTTGGACTACTGGTGCTGTTCTCAGTCGTTATCTGGTTGCAGTGGTTGCCGTTTCCTCACTATGCATCACCCACTGAAAACCTGCACGATTTCTTCACCGCAATGATTTTGCCTTGGATTACTCTGGCTGTTCTTTCAGCAGCTTCGTATACGCGCATCACTCGTAACGGGGTTTTAGAAGCAATGAATGAAGACTTTGTACGCTTTGGTGTGGCAAAGGGCTTAAAGAACAGGACCGTCATTCGAAAATATGTACTCAGAGCGGCACTCATTCCCATTGTCACAATTGCTGGCCTAGATTTCGCCGCTCTCCTTGGTGGCGCAATTGTCACTGAGAGCGTGTTCTCATTGCCAGGTATGGGACGGTTGGCAATCAGATCTGTAACCGATTCCGATTTGCCAGTGTTGGTGGGTACAACACTCGTTGCGGCCGTATTCATTGTGTTGGCAAACACCATTGTTGACATTATTTATGGAATTCTCGACCCACGCGTCAGGCTGAAGTGAATGAGTAACGTTCCTTTACTTTCAGTAGAGAGTCTCAACGTTGAGTTCTCGACATCAGATGGTGTCGTTCACGCAGTTAACGATGTTTCGTTTTCCGTTCATTCGGGTAAAACGTTAGGCATAGTGGGCGAGAGTGGTTCCGGTAAGTCCGTTACGGCTAGCTCGATACTGAAATTAAATACAGGAATTACCGCTTCAACATGCGGTTCCATCTTGTTCAATGGAAAGAACATCTTGGGAGTCGATGACAAGTCAATTCGAGCCATACGAGGTTCCGAGATTGCAATGATCTTTCAAGATCCCTTATCTGCGCTGAATCCGTACTACACAATTGGAAATCAGATTATTGAGGCGTACAAAGTTCACCACAAAAAGGTGAAGAGGACAGAAGCACGCAAAATCGCTTTAGAAATGTTGCATCGCGTTGGTATTCCCAACCCAGAAGCGCGCATAGACGAATATCCGCACCAATTTTCCGGCGGTATGCGTCAGCGAATTGTTATTGCGACAGCACTCATCAACTCTCCTAAGTTGCTCATTGCCGATGAGCCAACTACGGCTCTTGATGTCACTGTTCAGGCGCAAATTCTGGATCTCATGAAAGATATTCAAAGAGAAAATGGCATGGCCATTATTCTCATCACACATGACCTAGGAGTAGTCGCAGAGACTTGCGACGACGTAGCAGTGATGTACGGCGGGCGCATTGTGGAAAAGGCATCCGTTCAAGAGTTATTTAATACGCCTACGCACCCATACTCATTTGGGCTACTTGGGGCCGTACGCAGTCTCGATAACAGTGCAAGGGGAGAACTTCAGACAATTGCAGGGTCACCGCCATCGCTGCTGAATCTGCCCAGTGGCTGTTCATTCTTGCCTCGCTGCAACTATGCCGATGCAATGCGGCAGCAGTGCTCCTCTTCGGTTCCGGCATTGCAGAATGTGCTCCCAACAAGTTCATCTTCTGCATGTCACTTGCGCACAGAATCTCTTAATGTTCTGAAGATTAAAGAGCCCTCATGAGTTCTGAAGTTTTACTCGAGGGAAAAGATCTTGTTAAGTATTTTCCGCATGGATCCAAAGGTATTTTTGGTAAGCCAGATGGATTCGTACAGGCAGTAGATGGCGTCGACCTCGTGCTGCGCAAAGGTCAAACGCTCGGAATCGTTGGCGAATCTGGTTGCGGAAAGTCAACGCTAGCCAGAGTCTTAACCCGTCTCATTGACCCCACATCAGGGAGTATCTTCCTCGATGGTCGAGATATCACGAAAGTAAGTGGCAAAGAACTTCAAGTGTTGCGCCGTGACATTCAGATGATTTTCCAAGACCCTTATTCAAGCTTGAATCCTCGACACAGCGTTGGCGAAATCATTGCCACTCCGATGCGTATCCAGAAAATTGTTCCCAAGGGCAGTGAAAAGTTACGCGTTCAGCAACTAATGGAAATGGTTGGACTTAATCCTGAGCATTACAA
>JAPKZV010000018.1:0-4676 GCA_026393585.1 Actinomycetota bacterium | reverse complement strand
CGCTACCCGCATGAGTTTTCTGGCGGTCAACGTCAACGTATAGGTATCGCTCGTGCGCTGGCCTTGAACCCTAAAGTCATCGTTGCTGACGAGCCTGTGTCTGCATTAGATGTTTCCATTCAGGCACAAATACTCAACCTGCTCGAGAAACTTCAACAAGACCTCGGACTGTCGTATGTCTTTATCGCGCACGATTTGTCGGTCGTGCGTCATATCGCCGACGAAGTAGCGGTGATGTACCTCGGAAAAGTTGTGGAAGTCGCTCGACCCGAGGCTCTTTATAACAATCCCTCGCACCCGTATTCCAAGGCACTCTTGTCAGCCGTACCTTCAGCGACGCCCCGTTCATCGCACATGCACAGCCGTATTGTTCTCCAAGGAGATGTCCCTTCGCCCATTAACCCGCCTGTTGGTTGTCGCTTTGCGGCAAGGTGCTGGAAAGGGCAGGACATCTGCGTGGCCCAGGAGCCTTCTTTGCAGCACCACGGTGTGATCCCGGGTGAGAATGCGGGTCTTGTGGCCTGTCATTTCCCCGAAAACAGCAACTAGGCTCTACTACCGTGCGTGACATCATCACTATCCTCACCGTCATTATCAACGTAGTGGCAATGTTCTCCCTCATTGCAGGGGTTCTGTTGCACAGCGGTCAAGGTGGCGGGCTTTCCGACATGTTCGGCGGCGGAAGTGGTGCTGGGCTCGGTTCGGCAGCAGCTGAGCGCAACCTCAACCGTATTACCACCGTTATTGCGTTGGTGTGGTTGCTCACTGTTATTGCACTTGCCCTTCTCTTGTCGAACTAAAGAAGGGGTAAAGAGTATCGGCGCCTTAGTTGGCACTGAAAAGGCATCAATGTAAGATGTAGATCCACGTCGAAGTGGCGAAATAGGCAGACGCACCAGCTTAAGGGGCTGGCGCTCGTAAGGGCGTGGGGGTTCAAGTCCCCCCTTCGACACTCTGAATTGGGCGTGCACCCTGAATTGGTTCTCAGGGTGAAAAGATAGACCCATGCAGCGCAGCCTTGGCCCGGTTTCACTCCGGGAACATCTCGGGGGCCGGCTGATGATCACCACCCGGATGTGGGTGGTGAACTGTTGTATCGGAATAGCTGCCCTCACTTCCAATGTTGCAGGTTTTGGTGATGTGGCAGATGTTCTCAGTGTTGTCGCGGCATGCTGCGTTGGCGGAGCGGCCGCAGGTTTGGTGTCTTATGTTTTTCACAGGGCCACGCGAGTTCAGCGAGCTACTGAAGCGGTTGCTTTAGAAGTGTCACTCTCGTTTTTCGCCTTGGTGAGCACAAGCTTCTTTGTGTCGGTGGCAGCTATGTGTGCTTTGTTAGATGTTCCCGTCGTGGAGTCACGTGCCTGGCAAGTTCCGCTGCAGATTGTTTTAGGAGCATGCTGGGGTGCGTTGGCCGTTCTCATTCTCGATATTCGTGATCGTGCAATGACCTCTGAGCAAGAAGCCATCGATCAACTTGCTCAGCTAGAGCAAGTTCGACGAGCCCAAGCGGGTCTGTTATCAGACATTGACGAGAGCATTCGTATAGAAGTCGGTCAACAACTGAGTTCAGATATGGAAGTTCTAGCGCTCCACGAAGAACGGATGAGGGCAGGCACGAAAGTTGTTTCGAGTGAAGAAATTTCGCAGGTATTGCGCACAATTTCAGATAACTCGGTGCGGCCGCTGAGCCACCGAATGGCTCTTTCGGCAGCGGGGAGGCCATTAAAGCCATCTTGGGCTCGCTTATGGCGTCATGCAATGGAGACTGCTCCGTTGCAGCCAGTATCAATGGCTGCAATCTTGGCGGTTGCCTTAGTGCCGAACCAGATACAAGAATTTGGCTTTCTCAGAGGAGCAAGCTCGATGGCGCTTGGACTCGGACTGCTGGTGTTACTTTGTTCGATAACAAACAGACTCATGGAGAAGTACCCTCATCGTCACTTTGCTCTGATGATTACTGCATTCGTTGCACTGCAGGTAAACACGCTGGTTTCATTAACAATTCGCGATCGGTGGCAAAACGGTTACTTATCATTTTCGCAAATAGTTCTTCATGTTCTATTCAGCGCCCTCATCGTCTCGGTCACAACCACTTTTCCTTTGTGGAGAACATCTCGAGTAGCCGCGAGCGAATACTTTTCTAAAGCAATTCAACAGGAGCAGATTGAAGTTGCAATGCGCAACTCGCACATCTCTTTGGCCGCAGCTTCGGCCGCACAGGTTTTACACGGTGAAGTTCAAAGTCGTTTATTGGCAAGCGCCCTAGCAATTGAGCGGCTCGATGCCGTAGCCGACTCCAATGAACTACTTGCCATGCTTGTTGACACTCGTTTACTCCTTGCTGCTCCTTTTCAAGAGGATGCTGCAGTGGCGCACAGCGAGATTTCTCTCAAGGCAGAGGTGAAACGTAAGGCAAGTCTGTGGCAGGGCATTGTGCAGGTATCTCTTGCTTTTGATGGCGCCTTTGATGATCTAGGAAACAGCATCGCTCACGACGCTGGAAGAGTAGTTGAAGAAGCGATAGCTAACGCAGTGCGACACGGGAAAGCTAAGAGAGTTGATGTCACTGTTTATCGAGGCAGTCATGGAATTAACATCTCGGTGAGTGATGACGGAGTGCGGCATATCAGTACTGGATCGGATGATGTGAGGCACGGTATGGGCACAACATTGTTTGAAGCGGTAAGCGGTGGAGCCTGGACCATGTCGCGCAGGGACGGCGGTACGGTTCTCACGGTTCCCATGACGGTCGGGGTTGGCAAATAATGAGTATCTCTGGAATGTCGGTGGTGATAGTTGAAGACGATTCCTTTACGCGTCTCACGCTCAGTAGCCTTTTGCGCGAAATGGGATGCGTCGTCGTTGGCGAAGCCGGAACTGTGGCGCAAGCACTCGAAGTCATCGCCGAGACTCAACCCCAACTTGTACTTATCGATCTGGACTTAGGTGAAGGCCCTACTGGTAACGATCTCGCTCATGCAGTACGCGAAACTTCACGAGATATCAAGATTGTCGTTCTTTCTACATTTCTTGAGCCCCGTCTTATGGGTTCAAGTCATGCTCCGCTGCCAGATGGTTCGGTGTTTGTGGTGAAGCGTTCAGTGACGGGTCCGGAGGTTTTAGAGCAGGCTTTCCGAATGGTTGGCTCGGTGCCCGATAGTGAAGGAAGAGTTCTTGCAGTTTCGCTTGGTGAATCGAGGCATATTCTTGCCCAGTTGTCTGATGCTCAAGTAGATATTTTGCGTCTGATTGCCACCGGTTATTCAAATGCCGAAATCGCGCGGCGGATGGTTGTGAATGAGCGAACCGTAGAAAAAACTATTGCGCGACTCATCAAACAGCTCGATGTGCAAACCGATAAAGATCAAAATCAGCGTGTCGTACTTACACAGATCTATTTCCGTCTCATCGGGGTGGTTGGTTCACGGAACCTATAAAGCTCTGGGGTGCTAGTACGACATCTTTGCGAGTGACGGGTATGTAGGTGTGCCTAATGGCAAACTTCTTGTATGTTTTTCGCTCGTAAATTGTCTCGTCATGCAAAATTCACCGCCGGATCAGTCATCGCTTTTGCGTTGTTGGCTGGTGCCTGTTCGAGTGAAAGCAGTGTTGGACGAGTCAAAAATGCCGCGCTCGATGTGCAGGGTCCAATAGCGTGCACACTCGGTGGGCCATCACCGTCAGGTGGAATCATCGTCTCACTCAGTGCCGATAAAAATGGCGATTCCATTGAATCAGCACCCGTCCAGTGGAATGGCGACCCACTGCTGACCCGAGGAGCTTTGTCTTCCTACGATCCATTTAAGAAGTGGTCCGAAGTGAACGCGCTTGTGAGTGCGTATCGCGGGGGTGGCAAGTCTGACTGGATGGTGCCATCGAGAACTCAGTGGTCGCTCATTAAAACTCAGGTTTTTGCGTCATTTGGTGCAAACGATTACTTCACATCTGATGTCATTCAACCTGGATATCAATGGGGGATTAGTGCAACGGGTAACGAAAGCCTCATTTCGAGTGGCCCAAATGAGCGTGCGCATGTTCGTCCCATCCGTCTTTTCAAAGAAGCAAATTCACCCTGCGTGCCAGCCACAACAACCACGTTGGCGGCAACGACAACAACGACAATTGTTCCTCAATCGTGTTCGGCAGGGGGTCTCTGCTCAGTCGGTGATACTGGCATTGGTGGCGGCGTTGTCTTCTCAGTCGCAATCGATTCCGCGGGTAACACAGCGGTTATTGAAGCTGCACCAGCGAATTGGACCATTCCAACAAGCCAGCCTGAATCTGTTGGAACTCGTACTGTGTTCCCACCAGAAGCAGGTGAAGGAAGAGCAGCTGCAATTGCTTCCGCCTATCGCGGGGGAGACAAGAGCGACTGGCGTCTTCCGACAGTGAATGAACTAACGGCTCTTTGCAAACTGCCAGGCAAGTTGTTGGGGTCTTCTCCGTTTTGGGCCAACAATGGTGGGGGACAACTAGCGAGTTTTAACGCTCCAGATTGTGCTGTCGACTCGTATCGACCATCGTTTCCGGTCTATTTCGTGCGCCCAGTGCGCAACTTTACTGTTTCTGATGCAGTTAGGAAATCGGCTATTCAGTACTACGAAGTAAATCCAACGACAACGTCATCAACAATTGCGCCGGCTACTACTACGACGTCAACATCAACAACTACTACG
>JAPKZV010000152.1 GCA_026393585.1 Actinomycetota bacterium | reverse complement strand
CCGTTGCATTGGTTGTGATGAACCCGTCAAACCTTGCGGGTCCAGATGTGCACGTAGCAAGAGAATTTCCGACCATTTCATATTCTGAAAGGGTTTGATACATCCACTGCCCTCTCACCCACGACGCCTGATCTCCATAGACAGACCTCCATGCCTCAACCGAAGTGTGTGCCCCGCTACTTTGAGGGTTCATTTGCCCACAGTTGGATGTATCACTGCAACTCATCGCGCCACTTTTAGCCGCTTCGGGAAGTTCCGAGTACTTTCCCCACGTTGCAACTGCAGCCACCTGAACAGGAGTTGCGTCAACTTTTAAGCGTGTTGATGATCCGGCTGGTTCGTAGGTGACGGTGGGAGAAAAGATACGCCCGTGCAACCAACCCTTTGGTGGAGTGGAAAGACGCAGGCTGAGTGAAAATTTTGTGTTTACGGGAAAGTCTTGTCGAGCTGCACAGAATCCTTCGGCAATTGATGCGCAGTTGCCCCACTTGTCAAACGAATCATGACTCACTCCGAAACCATTCTCCAAAGGGGAATTTCGCTTGAAGTTTCCTGCAAGAACTTTCATTGGATACACCGATGCGTGAATGGTGATTGTTGAAGGTGTTTGAACTCCATCAACTGGGGCGACGCCGTTAACCGAAGCAATCACCATGTACTCATTGCCGTCATTGTGTGGTACTCCTGGCAAAGTGAAAATACTCGGCGCGGCTCCGGTGGGAATATTCCGACTCGGACTCCCCACGAAATCTGCCAAACCACTTTCTGGGAAATAGCGCGAAAAGACTCCGTCGCTCACTGCCCCTTGGCTGGTAGTTGCCCCAAGCGACTCAACACAATCTTTCTGAGCGTCAGTTTCACACCGCGGCAAAATCGAATATGTGCGCACAGACTGGTTTGCACAAGCAGAATCGTCAAGAGATGCGCACAATTGCCCCATCTGAGTTCGCACAGTGGACATCAACCTCGTGTGGCTGATGTCGTCATCAATGTAAAGACCCAAGTGCCCCACCCCGGGGGAATTGGGCCACGCAAAATCTGCTCCCGTGTACGTAGTGCTTGCATGCGCAGGCGATACAAAGGCACTACATGTAGTTATAAACACGAATAGAAATACAACTGCGTATTTACTTCTCATAACCGAACCTTAATGCCGCGTTACGAAGTCAATTGGAAACTGATGAACCTGAAACGTAACGGCTTCACCACTCAAAACACACGCATTAGAGGCGACGTTGGGAATCGAACCCAAGTACAGGGCTTTGCAGGCCCTTGCCTAAACCACTCGGCCACGTCGCCATCGCTACTGCACGCAGTTGCGAAAACAGAACTCTATCGGCGCTTCCCGCGTAAACCCATGTCTTTGAGCACTTGCCCACCGCCGTATTTCCAACCCCGGCGGGCCCTGGCGAGACGGGAGATTTGACGCATCCGAAAGGTCATGTCGCGCGCATATTCAATAGCTCGTGTTTCGCGCGCGCTTGCCACCAGTGATGGAGGCGCATCGGGAAAGACTTCCTTTTCGAAGCCAAAATGATGGAAATCATCTGAATAGATCTCCTCCACAAGTCGAGCGGATTCAGCGTCCATGACATCGCGGTACTTGATGCCCAGACCTTCATTGAGTCGCTTGGCAACCACGTGCTTCCCTGCGCGCTCGCTGAGTTCTGCAGCAAAGGAATCCATTGCACCAGGCTCATCAACGCGAAAGAGGTGAGTGAAGTGCATGTGGTCGGGGCGCAATGCACCAATTTGACCAGTGAAGTGATCATCGATGTAGAAGAGCTCCGAACGAGTGTGCAACGCTCGTACGAATTTATGAAAGGTGGCAGCAATATCTATTGCTCCGTCTACCCTCTCGTCTTCACATACTTGCCACACTTCATCAGACAACGTGCTGGGTGCACGCATGAGAATGCGATTTTCGAAGGTGGAATACAATCGCGCATATGGCGAGCGCAATGCGCCTACACGCCACCAGTCGGGCGATTCCCACATGATGTTCTGTTCTGCCTCGGGCATGTAGCGAAATAGATCGAGACCACTCACTTCTATTTCGTGAATGGTTTGAGACAACGAAATATTGGGGCTGTGCAACCACCGAGCATTGTCGATGTTGTACGAGCCATTGGCTTCGGCAAGCATCATTTTGATGGAACTACACGCCACCTTTGTGGTGGGTACGTACATCACCTTTAGCGATGGAGCAACCAAGGTATGGCCAACGAAGAGAGCACGTTCTGAGAATACGTAAGGTTTTTTTGAGAACATTTTGACGTCAACTCCACAGGTGGCTCATGCCAGAGAGGAGTTCCTCTGCGCATGTTTCAACACTGCGTTGTGACGTTAGCAAGGTCATCTCGGGTGAACGTGGAGCCTCATACGGAGCGTCGACGCCCGTCAAACCCGTGAGTTCACCTTTGGTCGCTTTGGCATACAGACCTTTGGTATCGCGCTGCGCACACTCTTCTACCGAGGTAGCTATAAACACCTCGGCAAAGCCCAGGCCAGACGATTTGTGCCGTTGGCGAACTGCCTGACGGCCTGCGAAAAAAGGGCTGATGATGGGGACGAAAACGACGAAGCCGGCATCGGCCAAAAGGAGCGCCACCTCACCTACGCGACGCACATTTTCTGCGCGATCGGTATCGCTAAAACTGAGGTCGACGTTCAGGCCATGACGTAGGTTGTCGCCGTCGAGAACATACGCAGGCACACCGCTTGCAAAAAGTTGATGCGCCGCTGCATTGGCGATAGTGCTCTTTCCAGCACCCGACAGCCCCGTGAGCCACAAAGTGCAGCCACGGCTGTTTTGCTTTGTCCAACGCTCTTCTCGGCTAATGGCGTGTTCGTGCCAACGAATATCGCCCGCAGGCTGTGGAGTGTTTTCTGTGGTCACTCGCGGGGCGGCAACAACATGCCGGCCGCTGCGGTTGCACCTGTTGATTCATCAACCAAAATAAATGAACCAGTGACGCGGTTGTGTTCGTAGTCATCACGCAACAGAGGTTCTGCTGTATGAATAACAACTCGTGCAATATCGTTCATAGCAAGTGGGCCTGTTGGCTCTTTGCGATGCAATTCTGAGATATCGAGCACATAACGCACTTCACTCACCTTGGCACGCGCGGAACGCGTGGTGTGCTTCAACGTGTACAGCTTGTTTGTTTGCAGTTGTGCATTCGAGTCGAGCCAACACAGCATCGCTTCGTGATCTTGTACAACACGTGGGCGGTTATGTGGCCGGCAAATCATGTCGCCTCGCGTAACCGACAAATCATCTGCTAGCAAAATGGTTACTGCAGCACCAGGAACGGCTTCGGTGAGCGGCCCATCGGCCGAGTCGATGCCGGTAATGGTGCTCGACAGACCACTAGGCAAAACAACTATTTCATCGCCAACGCGCAAAACGCCACCGGCAACAGTTCCGGCGTATCCGCGGTAGTCGTGGTATTCAGTTGTGCGCGGGCGAATGACGTACTGCACAGGAAAGCGCACATCGATGCGATTGTCGTCGCTCGCTGTGTACACGTTTTCAAGGTGATGCAAGAGAGTTGGGCCTTCAAACCAGCCGAGGTCTGGAGTTCGATCAACAACGTTGTCGCCCTTCAAGGCACTGATGGGCAAGAAAGTAACGTCGTGCAAATTCAAGCGTGCTGCAAAGTTTTCGAAGTCTTCGCGAATTTCTTTGAATCTTGCTTCGCTGTAGTCAACAAGGTCCATCTTATTCACACACACCACGAGGTGTGGCACACCCAGTAGCGATGTGAGAATGCTGTGACGACGAGTTTGTTCTACAACCCCATGACGAGCGTCGATGAGAATAATGGCGAGGTCTGCAGTGGATGCGCCTGTAACCATGTTGCGCGTGTATTGCACGTGGCCTGGGCAGTCCATAATGACAAACGAGCGAGCAGGCGTTGCGAAATAGCGATGCGCTACGTCGATGGTGATGCCTTGTTCGCGCTCGGCACGCAAACCGTCGGTGAGCAACGATAAGTCGACATACTCATCGCCACGGCGCTTGCTGACTGCTTCAACATGCTCTAGTTGATCTTCAAAAATGCTCTTTGAGTCGTACAGCAATCGACCAATGAGCGTTGACTTTCCGTCGTCAACAGAACCAATAGTGGCAAAGCGTAACTGACGCATCAGAAGTACCCCTGTCGTTTGCGATCTTCCATACCTGCTTCAGAGATTTTGTCGTCGGCACGAGTGGCGCCTCGCTCGGTAACACGAGCGATAGATGTTTCGGCAACAACATCGGCAATGCTCACTGCCGAAGACTCAACAGCAGCCGTACATGTGGCGTCGCCCACTGTGCGGAAACGCACTTGTTCTTCAAATACTTCTTCGCCGGCTTCTGCATGAAGGAACTCTGTTTCCGCCATGAGCATTCCGCCACGGCGAAACACGGGGCGCCTGTGTGCGAAGTACAAACTGGGCAATTCAATGTCGTGCTCTTGGATGTAACTCCACACATCGAGTTCGGTCCAGTTGCTAATGGGGAACACACGGAAGTGCTCACCAGGGCGCAACGACGTGTTGTAAATATTCCACAACTCAGGACGCTGGTTCTTTGGGTCCCACTGACCAAAGGTGTCGCGGTGCGAGAACACCCGCTCTTTGGCACGCGCACGCTCTTCGTCGCGACGACCTCCACCCAGCACTGCATCAAACTTGTTCTCGGCAATAGCGTCGAGCAAGGCAACGGTTTGCAAGGGGTTGCGTGAGGGCGCATCGGCCACCTTGCCGGCGTCAATTGCTGCCTGCACCGAGGCAACCGTGAGGTCGAGACCAAAGCCTGCGAGGCAACGGTCGCGAAACTCAATGACCTCAGGAAAGTTGTGGCCGGTATCGACATGCATGATGGCAAAGGGCAACTTGGCAGGAGCAAAGGCCCGCACGGCAACATGCAGCATGACAACGGAGTCTTTACCCCCCGAAAACAAGATGACAGGGCGCTCAAAGCACGCCGCCACCTCACGAATAATGGTGATGGCCTCGTCTTCAAGACCGGTGATTCCAGGACGCATTCCTAAATCCTACCAATTCAGTCGGGTTTCCACCGACTTCCCGTATGTAGATCCCTTCACAGCAGTACGCTTTCCCTGTGGCTGAAAAGAATCGCGATACAACAGCAATCACAACGGGCCGAAATGGCGCCCGTGCTTTGGCTAGCGATATCGCCACCTCCACCACTTGGTCGAGCTCTGGGCTCGACGAAACCCACAATGAGGCTGTCGCCGGCCGGCGCTCAAAGCTCTACAGCCGCTACACCAACCCCACCGTGCGCCAGTTTGAAACCGCCATTGCCGAATTAGAAGGTGCCGAAGACGCCTTGGCCTTTGGTTCTGGAATGGGCGCCCTCGCCAGTGTGGTTTTTGCCCTCTGCTCCCCTGGCGACCACATTGTGGCCCAACAACAGTTGTATGGCGGAACCATTGCATTCTTGAACGGCCCTGTTCGGCGCATGGGCATCAACGTCACTTTTGTCGACGCCACTAATCCCGGTGCCTTTACCGAAGCCGCAAAGACACCTCGCACCATGCTGGTCATTGCCGAAACTCCAGCGAACCCTGCACTTGCACTTGCCGACCTTTCCGAACTTGGGGCCATTGCTATTCCCTTCACAGTTGTTGACTCCACGTTTGCTACACCAATGAGCCAGCAGCCACTAGCACACGGTGTGAACCTTTCTTTGCATTCAGCCACGAAAGGAATTGGCGGACACAACGATGCTTTGTTGGGCGTCATTGCCGGAGAAGCTGAATTAATCGATGCCATTTGGGCTTATTCGGTATTGCACGGTGCAACTGCATCGCCATACGACGCCCACAATGCGTTGCGCGGCATTCGTACCCTTCCTGTGCGACACGAACGTCAATGCGCCTCTGCTATGCAACTTGCAACGTGGTGTGAACAACAAGCGAAGTGCAACAAGGTGTACTACCCCGGTCTTGCAAGTCACCCACAACATGAACTTGCCACACGTCAAATGAGTTCATTTGGCTCGGTATTTGCCATCGACATTCCCGGCGGAATCGATGCGTGTCGCACTTTCATTTCCGCACTTCAACTCGTACGGCCTGCCACATCATTGGGCGGACCCGAAACACTCATCTGCCATCCGGCAACGAGCACTCATTTCGGACTCGATGAAGAGTCGCTTTCCGGAGCACTCGCGAGCGACGGGCTCATGCGCATCTCGGTAGGTCTTGAACATGTTGACGACCTGCGTCATGATTTCATACAGGCCTTTGTGGCCATAAAGCTTTAGATCTTTTTTGGCGGCCTGGGAATAAAAGCACTAGTGCGCGCAACGTATTCGTTGTAGCCCTCTTTGCGCTTCTTCAAGCTCTTTTCCAAAAGCGTGACACCAGAAACTTTGCGCAGAAGAATGCTCATGACCACAGCACCAACGATTCCCACAACACCGATTTCTGCTTCGGCGGCGATGAGTGCAAGACCCCACCACACACATGCATCGCCAAAGTAGTTGGGGTGACGCGTGTATTTCCAAAGACCCGTTTGCATTACTTTTCCAGCGTTTGCAGTGTTGGCCTTGAACTGAGCCAATTGAATGTCGCCCACTGTTTCGAAGAAAAGCCCAATAGCAAAAAATGCAATACCCACAATGCCGAGCACGCCAATATCTGGACCCTGAGATACCTGACCCAGTTGAACCGGCAACGACACCAACCACATCAACACACCCTGCAAGATGAACACTGTGAACAAACTCACCAGCGGGAATTTTGCGCCATGATGTTTGCGCATTGCTTTGTAGCGATAATCCTCACCGTGACCAATGTTGCGCCACGACAAGTACGTTGCTAGCCGTAAGCCCCATGCCGTGGTGAGCAGGGTTAACAGCCAGCCACGAGCATCGTTACCATCGGCCACGCTGTGCGTTACCCAGGCAACCAACACGAAACCAAGACCCCAAACAATGTCGACAATAGAAGCATTTTTGATTGCGAGGCTGAAGAGCCACATGGCGAACATCAAAATTGCAATTGCCATAGCACTTGCTAAGAGAACATCTGCACTTCCGGGAGGCAGCAACATCGTCAAGGGCGCAAGTAACTGAGCACGCTCGGGGTTGCGTTCTGTCAACTTCTCCAAAAGCCGTTGACGCTTCGCAGCATTTGCGCGTGTTCCTTCTGGGAAGATGACCGACACATCGCTATGGCCAAGGTCTTTTGAGAGCGCAGCAACTCCTGCGAGTTCTTCTTGCACATTGTTTGACGTGCGATTGAGGAAATAGTTCGGAAGTCGGTGCCCCACAATGTCGAGACACGGGTCGAGCATCAGTTCCCTCTTCAACACGTAACGCGGGTGCAAGCCAGCGATGTTGCCCATCGCCCACGCCGACACCAACGAGTCGGCAAGGCTGGCGTGTCGTGACAACACCACAAGAGGACCCGGCACGAGCACCTCTGGGTTCTTCACTTCTATGCGAAGCCCCACTGTGGCACGCAGCGCCAATATGAGCCCACCAGCCCACCACCTCTGCAACGTGTAGTGCAATGACACATTTCTTTTTTGCCCGGCAGCCCAGAAAGCAATGCTTGCTATAACCCCCGCGGTTTCGAGCCAGGCCCAGCACAAAAGGAACGCAATGAGGCGAACAATGGGCAAGCGCCATTTTCTCCACACAAGGTCGACCACAATGCACAGTGGAACCCATATGAAGAACGAGCCCAAGAGGAAGTTGGCCAATATAAAAACGCCAAGAAAGGCGATGGGGCGTCTGACATATGGCTTTTCGATATCGCCATAGTAGTTCGCACATTTAATGTTGACTATTTTGGTCAACTATAGGCAGACTGTAGAGGTGACCTCCCCAACAACCTCCTGCGCCGTGCGGCGCCTCACCGGAACCCTCGGTGCAGAAATCTCGGGCGTTGACCTCACGCAAGATCTCAGTAGCGACCTCGTTGCTTCAATTCGCGAAGCCCTTGTTCGCTATCGCGTTGTCTTTTTCCGCGACCAGCATCTCACTCCTACACAGCAAGTTGCCTTTGCTCGCAACTTCGGAGAACTCACGCCTGCTCACCCTTTACTGGGCGGCCTCGACGAGAACCACCCCGAAGTACTGGTTCTCGATTCACTCGACTACAAACTTGGCGTGGGCGACGTGCGCAATACAGGCGACAAGAAAACAACGAGCTACAACAACAGGTGGCATACCGATGTCACTTTTTCTGCTGCTCCTCCTACCGCCTCAATCTTGGCGGCCAAAGTGATTCCCTCATTCGGGGGCGACACATTGTGGTGTGACTTGGTAAATGCTTACGAAACTCTCGCTGCCCCATTGCGACATCTTGTTGACGGTCTTGTTGCAGTTCACGATGCAAGCGGAACGTTTTCGCGCTTTCGCGATGAAGATAAAAGTGGCGAGAACAAACAAAAACTAGGCAACATGAACCCAGTACGCCACCCGGTGGTACGCATTCATCCTGAAACCGGCGAGCGCGGTCTTTTCGTTAACCCCACTTTCACGGCATACATCGAAAACTTCTCACCAGAAGAAAGCCGTTCCATTCTTGGTCTGTTGTACGAACACAGCATTCAGCCAGAACGTGTAGTGCGCTGGACATGGAGCGCAGGCGATGTTGCCATGTGGGACAACCGTTCAACGGCTCACTACGCCGCTGCCGACTACACCGAACCACGTCTCATGCATCGCATTACCGTGCGTGGCGAACGACCCTTTGGCACCTTTGGCGAAGTTGAACCTCTTGTTGGGAGCAACGCATGAACCCTTACGCTGCACAATTTCCTGTCAATTTAAATATTGAAGGCAAGCCCGTTCTCTTGGTGGGCGGTGGACGCATTGCGTACCGCAAAGCTGAGCAACTGCTGGTGTGCAATCCCCTTCTCACCGTTATATCCCCAGAGATCGACGAGCGCTTTCATGCCACTGGCGCAACACTCATTCAACGTGAATACGCAGCACTCGATGTGATGGGATTCTCACTCGTCATTACCGCGACGGCAAACAACGTTGTAGACCAACAGATTTTTGACGAGTGTGAATCACTTGGCATTTGGGTGAACTCTGCCGACGACCCCGACCGCTGCACATTTACATTGCCTGCCAGCATGCGTCGCGGTCGACTACTCATTACTTCTTCCACTGCTGGGGCAAGCCCTGCGATGTCGTCGTGGGTTCGTTCCACACTAGAAAACACCATTGGCCCCGAGTTTGCAGAGGCAGTGGAATTACTTGCTGCAAAACGTGCAGCGTTTCACGCCGAAGGTGTGAGCACAGAAGATGTCGATTGGGCACCGCTCATTGCTGCGGCTCTCGAACAAGCACGCAAGACAACACAGCAGGTAGCACCATGACTGTGTACTTAGTGGGCGCAGGCCCCGGTGACCCCGAACTCATTACCGTCAAAGCTGCGCGCCTTATTGCGCAGGCCGATGTCATTGTGCACGACCGCTTAGCCGACGACAGCATCATTCAACTTGCCGCATCTGGCGTTGACCTCATCGACGTGGGCAAGAAACCTGGTAACCCAACACCACAAGAAACCATCAACGCTCTTCTTGTACACCTCGGCGCTCAAGGTCTCAATGTGGTGCGCCTCAAAGGTGGTGACCCTTTTGTCTTTGGTCGCGGTGGCGAAGAAGCTGAAGCACTTATTTCAGCAGGAATTCCCTTTGAAGTAGTTCCCGGCATCACCTCTGCCGTGGGCGTGCCTGCCTATGCAGGAATTCCTGTTACACATCGTGGTTTGTCGGCATCGTTCACTGTGGTCACAGGTCATCGCGAAAAAGGCGGCTCATCGGGCGTCAACTGGGAAGCACTTGCTGCAGTGGGCGGAACCATTGTGGTGCTCATGGGCGTAGCCGAACGAGGCATTATTGCCGAACGGCTCATTGCTGGCGGCCTCAACCCCAACACACCAGTCGCTGCAACTCGCTGGGGAACTCGTGCAACGCAAGAAACGGTACGCACCACTTTGAACGAACTTGGCAATACACCTTTGCAAGCACCGTGCACCATTGTGATTGGCGCAGTTGCTGCGCTTAACTTTTCATGGCGCACCGAAACTCATGCACCTGAACTGATTTAGATCAGTTACTACAGCGAGCCACCAGCCCACCACCGCTCAAAAGCGGGAAGAGCTGCACGCGTAACTGGCTCTAACAAGAATCCTGTTGGCGAACGAACATAACTAAATGCGCCGTAACCCTCTTCTGGAGACACTTGTGCAATTTCCAAACTCCAGCCCTCTTTCATGAGGCGCTCGGTGGTCTCTTTCACATCGTCTACCCAAATACCCATGTGATGCACTCCGGGAGCGTCAGAGCCATCCCAGATGGTTCCTGGTGCACCCTGCAAGAGCTCAACGTGTTGTGGGCCTTCGCATGAATAGGTGAACTTCAATGGAATGGTGGTTTGGCCTTTTCCTGGCAACCAAGCATTTTGCTCACGGACTTGCACATCACACCATGTGAGTTGCAAACCTTTGCCCATCTCTTCCATTGCTGCTTCAATGTTTTTCACACGAACGCCAACATGATAAATGTCTTGGTAATTGAACATGGTTCCCTTTAGTTAGATTTCGCGCCAACACCCTTGGCAAAAAGTGCCGAGAGGTCTGCATCGTCGGTGTCGATGAGTGCTTGCACCCATTTATGGAATGCCTGCGTGCCGCCTTCATTACGGCCAAACATCACTTCATTTTTTGCACCACTCTTTAAGCCGCGCTGAATTTGAATGCCTGTTTTGTAGTCTTCTTCTTCCACCACGAAACGCATGAACTTCATGCGGTCTGCAACGGCAGCATCACGCTCTGGGTTTTGTGTTTCACAATGCAAGAAATGCTGCACAGTGACCGACTCTTCAGGAGTTGCTCCGGGGAACAACTGCGAGATCATATAAATGCGGCCATCGGCTTCAAAGGAAGCAATGGAGATATGCGGGAAAATGGTCCACACGCCAAAGACCAATTTCTCTGTTGGCCATTCCGCTACAGGCACACCTTCAAGCGGGCCTACCTGGCGCTTATCGGGCGCCAACAAACGTTGGTGCGGACCCCACGCTTCAAACAACGCCTTTGGCGACAGATCGGGACCAAAAGTGTTCTTATGCAAAATGGGCAAATGGTAGAAGTCGAGGTAACCGTCGTAACAAATTTTCCAGTTCGCTCCGTCGATACTCTGCTGACCCGCGTAGTAGCAGTTCTCAAAATGGTGATGTGCCAACACTTCGTCATAACCATGGAAGAACGAATCGTGATCGAGCGTGGAGTTCGGCGTGAGGGTGACCCAAATGATTCCGGCACGCTCAGTGACAGGAAGTGTTGTTAAGCCATTGCACGATTTGTCGAGATCGCCGAATGCTTCTGCCTCGTAAATACCTACAAGGTCTCCGGCAGTGTCGTACGACCACGCATGGTAGGGGCATGTGAAACGGCGGGCGGTGCCACAGCCATCTTCGGCAAGTTGCGCGCCGCGGTGGCTGCATACGTTGAGAAACGCGCGCATTAAACCGTCTTGACCTCGCACCATGAGTACAGGAACACCCAAAATGGTGACAGCACTGTACGAGCCAGGCTCGCGCATTTGGCAGGTAAAGCCAAGCACCAAAGGCAGACGCTTGAAAATGCGGTCGACTTCTTTTTGCCAACGCTCTTGGTCGAAGTAATGCTCAACTGGCACGCGCAAAATGTCATCAACGATTTCGCCTTTGCCTTCAGCATGAGCATCGACTGCCCGCTGAGCCATACGTACTAGTTCTTGCCTACTCATTACATACCCCCGAGTGTGGTTGGTATCTCTACGGTACTCCCCCGCACCCCTTCGCAAGCGACCTGAGAAGCCCGAAAATGAAGGTTAGGAGCCCTGAACAACAAGGTTCAGTTCGCGCATGGGGCGCAAAAAGAAGCTTGGTTCGTGAATGGGCAGTTCCATCGGGCCTGCAAGTTCAACTTCTATCAAGCGATCGAGCAGCAAGTTGAACGCCGTTGACATTTGCTGACGCGCAAGAGCAGCACCTAAACAGAAGTGCACTCCAAAGCCAAAGGCCACATGGTTTTTTGCATTGGCACGGGTGATGTCGAATACGTCTGGGTTTTCAAATACCCGTGGGTCGCGGTTTGCGGCACCAAAGCGCACCATGGCCGACTTGTTCTCCGGAATATCGAAGCCACCCAAAGTCACGGGGCACTTCACACTGCGCCACAGGCCTTGAACTGGGCTGTCGAATCGTAAAACCTCTTCGATGAAGTTGCCCATGAGTGAACGATCGTTGCGTAGCATTTCCATTTGGTCGGGGTGTTCAATGAGCAACAACATGGCCGACGACAAAGCACCGGTTGTGGTTTCGAAACCGCCGGTAATGAGTGCATGCAACACAGTCATCAATTCATTAATGGTGAAGGGTTCTTCCCCTTCCTCATTCACGTGTGCATTCACCAAGAGCGAGATGAGATCTTTACCGGGGTTTGCGCGACGCTTTTCAAATTCACCAGCAATGAAATGCTGCTCTTCAATTTCAACATTGGCTTCAATAATTGCTTCTTCAACCGTTATCTGTGAGCGCTGAGCAAGTGACAACATTGCTTCTGCCCAACGACGAAACTTTGGATACTGCGAAGGGTCGAGGCCAAGCTGGGTGGAAATGAAAATGCCAGGTAGTGGCAGGGCAAAGTCGCGAACAAATTCGCACTTTCCTTTTTCCACCATGGAGTCGATGAGCGAGTTGGCAATTTCCTCAAGCTGCGGCACATAGGCCTTTACTTGCGCTGGCGTAAAGACGCGATTTAACAGTTTGCGATACCGACTGTGTTCTGGTGGGTCAGAACGTTGCAGTACGGGAAGGTGTGTCCATCCCTTTTCTTTCAGCACACTTTGATACGCCATGATGGCGTCCATATTGGCCGCACGTCCACCAGCAGATGGCTTGTTCGAAAATGTAGCGATGTCGCCCAATGCAGCACGCGTTTCTTCGTGCCCGCCAATGACATAAAGGTCAATATCGGTTTCATGCCACACCGGGCACTTCGACAATTGTTCTTTGTAGTACGGAAACGGATTGTCTTGAATGTCGACATTCGTTAAACCCACGTGTTCTACATCGCTACTCATTCGTCCCCCTCGAGTTCATCCAACTCTACAAGGTGGCAAGAAACTGGGTGATGGCGGCGTTCACCGGTTCAGGGTGCGTGAGGTTTGCAGCATGAGGTCCACCTGGCACCACCACATATTGCACCTTGCCCCCGAGGCCATCTCGCAATATTTCAGCCTTCGATAGAGGTATTGCAGCATCGGCATCGCCATGCACAATGAGCGCTGGGCAACTAATGCTCCCCAAACGCGAAGTGATGTCGTCGCGACCCAATAGGCAGCGAAAGGCACGACTGAAACTTTCTTTGTTGAGTACTGCCCACTTGGCAAACCACTCTGGCCATTGACCAGGACCCAAAATGAGGCTGGCAACAAACTCCTGAATTGGCTCTGGCCCATGCTCCATCCACGTGTCGTGCATGAGCAGGTATCCCTCATCGGAACCTGGCTCTTCCAACCCCGCTTGGGTATCAAGCAATATGAGACCACGAACGCGCTCAGGGGCAGTCAGTGCTAACCGCAAACTCAAGAATCCACCTTGCGACATGCCACCCACAATTGCCGAATCGATACCCAGAAAATCCATTAGCCCGAGCACATCTTTTGCGGAATCCCAATAGGTGAACTCATCGGTCGCCAAGGTGCCGCCAAACCCACGTTCATCCCAAGTGATGACCCGATGAGTTGATTTCAAAGCCTCTACTTGCGGAGCAAACATCTCATGGTCCATCAAGAACCCATGACTCAAAACAACAGCAGGCAAATTGCTGCCCGTGTCTTCGTAATAAATGTTCACACCATTAATAAGAGCGTTTGGCATTGTTACTCGCCTTCCATCATGAGCGGGTTGCGGTAGTTGTGCGTGCCATCAAACCTGCTGAGCAAGTACGGGCCCGACACCATCGGTGCATGTTTTGCAACATCGCCCGGCTCAACACATGTGGGCAGTGCCTCAATGGTGAGATGGAACGGCGGGGTCACAAACAACGGAATGGAATATCGGTCAACGTCGGGCGGGTTGATTACCCGATGCGGGTTCGACACATACCTGTCGTTGGTCCAAATAGCCAACAAGTCACCCAGGTTCACCACAAGATGACCTTCGGGTACAACCACATCGATCCACTCACCATCGCGACGACGAACCTGCAAGCCACCCACGCCATCGTCTGACAAAACTGTGATGCTCCCGTAATCGGTATGAGCGCCACAACCAAAGCGACCTGGCGCTACTGGCACCTTGAACGATGGCGGATAATGCAACATCCGCAAGTGCAGCATCGGCTCACCGGGTTGATCTTCAAAAAAGTTTGGGTCGAGCTCGAGTGCCAAAGCCACACCCCGCTGCAAGCGACGAACCGCTTCATAGCCCTCATCAAAATAGGCCTGCCATGCCTCACGAAACCCTGGCAGCGAGGGCAGTTGGTTCGGGCCGTGCAGAGGCGTGCCCTTCACAACTTCAAAATGATCTGGCCCCTGCTCAAGACCCGAGTCGATACCTTCCTTCAAATCGCCAATGCCATAAGTTGCTTCCAACTCGGTGTCGGCTAACGCACCTTCAAGGTTCTCATCGCCAATACCGATGTAGCCGCGATGGTATGCGCTCTTGCTAATAGCAATTTTGTTTTTCTCTTCTGTCGGCAAAGCAAAAAACTCTCGCATCTTGTTCAGCAAATTTTCTTTGGTGCTTGCTTGCACCCCATGACCCTTCACCAACAAAAAGCCAAGCTCACGACACGTTTGGTCGATGACCGCAGCCACTTCGTGTGCTTCAGACGACGGCAACACCTTTCCCGTCGCAAACGCCGAAACATCGATGACCGGGATGGAGGTAATTGGTGGTGAACCCATCCCTCAATAGTGCCACGCCTAGAGCCCGCCAAAGGAAACGAGGCGGCAGTTGAGGAAAACAAGTACACCATTACCCGCCTGTTGCTTGCCTGTCTGACGAATTTATGATCTGTTCCGTGTTCCAGTCATTGGTCTATAATGAATTTGCAAAACACATTAAATTGACGGAAATTAGGTGGAATGATGGTTCGCATTAAGTTTCCTGTAAGTCTCGTCATTAGCGCCACTATGGTTTTTGCTCTCGTGTCCTGTGGTGGTTCTTCATCTAAAGGCGAAGAGTCAAAATTGCAGGCAGCTGCAGAAGGTGCCGTCTGCACGACCCCAGATGAGGTACAAACAGTTTCAGGATCGACCTATATATGTCTTCTCACTGGAGAAAAAACGTTGACATGGTCATCTAAAAATGCATCCAACACACCACAAGGGACTTCAAATTCAACAACCGCGTTTGGTATTGCGTCTTCAAATGACATTCCTGCAGTCATTCAAAACTTGGGCTTTGAGTTAGCGCCGTATGATCCGGCCACGGGTATGGCGGGCGCAATGAAAATCAAAGGCGTCAAAGCGCCGCCTTTCGATGCCAACAACGCGCAGTACTTTAACTATCTTTTCGTTGTCTATGGGGATCCAGACAACGGACACACTGATCTCCAACCAAGCTTCTTCCTACCTCTAGGCACGCCCGTTATCTCAATGGTCGACGGAGTGGTGTGCGATGTCCCACTTCTCTACAGCAAGGACTACAGCGTCCGCATTGCACCACTGGGTACGGAATGTGAGCATGAAGGTCGAGCCCAAATACTTTTTGAGACTGAGCATGTGATCAATCCCCTAGTGAAATTTGGTGACACGGTAAAAGCCGGACAGCAAGTAGCCACCGTGAGCGATTACCACAACGATTGGAAAGCTCTTGGATTTGGAGTTGTGGAAATCGGAGTTTTCTTTGCCAAGTCAGATTCACCCGGTCCTTGGCACGCATGCCCAATGAGATTTTTTGCTCCCGACAAAAAAGACTCAATACTCTCCGAACTTGCGTCTACCCAAAAGGCATGGGAAGCACAAACGGGAGATTCAAATCTCTACGACGAGTCAATTGAGTCACCGACGGGTTGCACCACTCTTAACGACTTTTCCGACAATAATTCAGCAACTGGCTAAGGGATAACCGGTCGTAAAACTTCCGTCACCCTGACTGCATTTATAGTTGCGTCACCTATGCAGAGACATACAACCCATTGTTTAGGAAAACAAGTACACCATTACCCGCCTGTTGCTTGCCTGTGCTGATTCCGACAATTTCAACGACACCGGCGATCCATAGCTAACGCTCACCGCAATGATTTCCGATCTCACCCGTTTTGCCGTTAGGGCCTGCTTCACCGCGTTTGCGCGCCGCAAACTGATACTGGGCTTCGACAACACTTCGCTCGCAAATAACGACGAGTGCCCCACTACGAACACAGTCTTTGCGCTCATTGCTGCATTGGCCACTGGCGCCAAGTACCCCATTGGCACACTCGACATATGCCTGAAAAAGATCGGGTCCAGCACTTCAACGCTTACTCCTAAATCATAAATCGACGAGGAAAGCGAAACCGAACGTACTGAAGTCTTCCAATCACGTGCCACTGCTCCACTTGCCCATTTCACATGCACTACACAGGCGCCAATGTCTACCGTCACCACGTATAAGCCACCAGCAATACATACATCCGGAGTTGCGGTCACAATGCTCTGACGTTTTGCATCTGCAGCAGAAAGTACACGAAACGCCTTCAACACCGCTACAGCCTTCGGCGCAACACTGCCACTTGCAATTGTTGTCGTCGTTACCAAAGTTGGTGGCACCGAGGTTGAGCTCGATGTTGAAGTAGTCGTTGTCGAGCTCGATGTTGATGTGGTTGTCCCCGTCCTCGTGGCGAGCGTGGTTGACGTTGTTGTTGGCAGCGGCAGAGTCGTTGTCGTTGTAGTTGAGGTCGTTGTTGTCGAGGTTGTAGTTGAGGTCGTTGAGGTCGTTGAAGTGGTCGATGTCGTTGACGTGGTCGTCGTCGCGGGCAATGTCGTCGTTGTGGTTGTAGACGTCGTAGTTGTCGTCGTTGTGGTTGTAGACGTCGTAGTTGTCGTCGTTGTGGTTGTCGTCGTTGTGGTTGTCGTCGTTGTGGTGTTTGGCGTTGACGACGCCGCATCAGAGTCCGCACCTAATCCATTCACATTCT
>JAPKZV010000248.1 GCA_026393585.1 Actinomycetota bacterium | reverse complement strand
GTCGACCTTGCCGGGGTTGATGTGCGCATGAGCACTCGAGCAGTGGAAATTGGCAAGAACTGGGTGCGTGTTGCTCACTCGTACAGCGGCCGTGAAGAAGTCCTGAAGAAAATTGACACTGTAGTTTTGGCGACGGGTAGTCATTCAGAAAATGCTTTGTACAACGCTTTGAAGGGCAAGCACTCCGACTTGCACATTTTGGGCGATGCCTATGCGCCGCGGCGTTGGACCTTTGCCACGCGCCAGGCGTACGAACTTGCCCAAATGATTTAAGAGAGCGGGTGACGGGAATCGAACCCGCGTTCTCAGCTTGGGAAGCTGATGTTCTGCCTCTGAACTACACCCGCAGATAACGGTCTCAGATTACCAGCCACCTCTTTGAGTGCGACGAAGAATCTTGACTATGGTGGTGGCGTGATCTTGTCTGACCGCTCCATTCGTGAGCAACTCGCTGCCGGCCGCATTGTTATTGACCCACTCGATGAGGCGTGCCTTCAGCCGTCTTCCATCGACGTGAAGGTGAGCAACTTATTTCGTGTGTTTCGTAATCACACTGCAAGTGTGATTGATGTCAAAAAAGATATGACATCGCTTACTGAACTCGTGGAAATTGCCGACGGCGATGCATTCATGTTGCACCCAGGTGAGTTTGCATTGGGCAGCACACTCGAGCGCGTTGGTGTTCCCGACGACATGGTGGCTCGCGTAGAAGGTAAGTCGAGCCTGGGCCGCCTAGGTCTCCTCATTCACTCCACTGCAGGTTTCATCGACGCTGGTTTCGATGGCCACATCACACTTGAATTGTCGAACGTGGCGAACTTGCCCATCACGCTTTACCCCGGCATGAAAATTGGCCAAGTGAGTTTCATGATGATGACCACGCCCGCCGACAAGCCATACGGCAAGGGCGCATCTGGTTCGAAGTACCAAGGGCAACGCGGGCCAACCCCGAGTCGCTATTTCGAAAACTTTAAATAGTTAGCTTCCGGCAACAGGTGATGCAAGTGGCGCATCGCTCGCAGCCAACTTGTGTTCGCCGTTCTCAAGAGCATCAAGAACGTGAATAGCAATGTCGGCAACTTTTACTGAGCCTTCTTCAACGCCAGCAGCTTTGACTCCGTCGTCGAGCATGATGTAGCAGAACGGACAAGCGGTAGCGACACGACTTGCGCCCGTGCTAATTGCTTCGCGCGCACGTTCGTCGTTCACCTTGGTGCCGATGCTTTCTTCCATCCACATGCGTGCACCACCGGCACCACAGCACATGCCCTTGGTGCCGTTGCGTGGCATTTCCACTACTTGCACACCCTTAATGCTGCCCACCACTTTGCGCGGGGCCATGTAAACATCGTTGTGGCGGCCGAGGTAGCACGAGTCGTGATACGTAATGCGGTCGTCGAGTGTGGCATTGCTCATGTCGAGTGTGCCATTGGCAATGAGTTCTTCGAGAAGTTCACTGTGGTGAACAACTTCGTAGTTGCCGCCGAGTTGTGGGTACTCATTTTTCAGTGTGTTAAAGCAGTGTGGGCACTGAGTAATAATTTTCTTCACGCCCATACCGTTCAACATTTCTACGTTGGGCATTGCAAGCATTTGGAAGAGGTACTCGTTGCCACTGCGGCGAGCAGAGTCACCGGTGCACATTTCGCTTGGGCCAAGAATGGCAACGTCGATGTTGGCGCGCTTCAAAAGCTGTGCCATTGACTGCGTTACTTTTTTGTTCTTGTCGTCGAATGAACCCGCACAACCAACCCAGTAGAGGTACTCAGAATTGAATGCTGCACCTGGGTCGACTACTTCAACGTCGAGGTCTTTTGCCCAATCGGCACGCTCGCCTTGGTTCATGCCCCATGGGTTGCCTTGGTTTTCCATGGCACGGTAAGCGTTGCCCAGTTCTGCGGGGAAGTTGCTCTCCATGAGCGAGAGGTAACGACGCATGTCGAGAATCTTGTCGAGAATTTCAATGTTCACTGGGCAAATTTCATCGCATGCTTTGCATGAGGTACATGCCCACACCTCTTCGGCGCTAATGCGCTCAAAGACCGAGTTGCTGCCAATGGTGATGTCTTTAACGGTGCCAAGTGGTGGCGACACGCGCCCACCTTCAGCGTGTGCTGCAGTAGCGGCCATTACTTCGCCGACCTTCAACACAATTTCACGAGGGTCGAGTGGCTTACCTGTGGCGTGCGCGGGGCACACGCTGGTGCAACGACCACACATGGTGCATGCATCTGTATCGAGCAGTTGTTTCCACGTGAAGTCTTCAATAAGCGATGCGCCAAATGATTCCAAACCAGTTTCGGTGAGGTTTGGCATTGCTTTCATTGCACCCTTTGGACGCTCACGGTCTTTCAAATACATGTTGAGCGGAGAAGTGAAAATATGGCGCAACATGGTGATGGGCAACAAAGCAAGGAATGCGATGAACGACAACACGTGGCTAACCCACAACACTTGGTGCCATGTTTCTAAGTTGCCAGCACTTGCATTTTTGAACAATTGCGCGATGGGGTAACCAACAAAGCTCCATTTTTCGTAACCCATGTTGAGGCCAGATGCTTGCTCTTGTGCAATGCGTAATGCTTCTGCACCAAAGCCCGTGATGCCAATGGCGAGCAACACGCCGAGAATGGCAGCGTGCTCTGGTTTTGTTTTAATGCGAATGCGGTACGGGCGTTGCACGTAACGGCGCACAATGGCCCACAACACACCAACGGTAAACACCACACCAGCAAGGTCACCCACAAGTGCATAGGCCTGGTATGTACGGCCGTGCAAGAACTTCAAACTCTCGGGCAGTTGGTGATCAATTTCCAAAACGGTGGTAACACCCAAAAGCACCATGAACCCGAAGTAGATCATGGAGTGCATGAGGCCAGCTGCTGAGTCGCGCAACAACGTGCGCATGTAGACACCGGAGCGATAGTCGGCTAAGCGACGCTTCGCATTTTTTGCTGTGGTGCGACGACGGTCGGATGTGCCGCGTTCCCAGTTGCGAATGCGGTCGGCAAATCGCAATGAGCCCCAAACTATGAGCATGGGAATAATGGAATAGAACGCTGCTTGGAAGGGGCCAGGTATGCCACCAAAAACTTCGCGTGAAACGGCGGAGTCACCGTGCCATTTGGTGAACTGCGGAATGACTCCGGAGACCAAGGTAAAAGCGCCAACGCCAACGCCAATGGCGATGGAGAGTTGATGCGGCTTAAAGCGACGCGGTGTTGACGAGGTGCTGGGGTTCTGTGGTGCTGAAGTCATAGCACCATATAACTTAGTTGCTGTCAGCCGTAGTGAGCACGGTCTAGATCACGAATGCGGGTGGCAAGAGCTGCCAACAACTTGTGAGCCATAGCCGGAACTTCATCGATGACCGCGAAAAGATGGCGGGCATCAACGACGAGGAGTTCACAATCGGTATCGCACACCACAGTGGCGGTGCGTGAGCCGCGGTCGAGGAGCGAGAGCTCGCCAACAATGGCGCCTGCCTGCACGGTGGCAATTTTTTTGCCGTTGCGCTTCACAGTGGCAGAACCACTGAGGAGTACGAAGGCCTGCTTACCAGCAGTGCCCTGAGTGATGATGGTGGTGCCTGCAACCATGTTGATGCGGTCTGCGGCTTTTGCAATTTTGCCGAGGTCGCGAGTGCTGCATGCAGAAAAGAGTGGAACTTGTGCGAGGTATTGGAGCGGAGTTTTCTTTGAAGCCATACCCACAGCCTAAACCAATTATTTGGATTGGTTTGCCACGGCGGCGGCCGCCTGGGCAATGGCCTCAGCGTCACCTAGGTATGTGGAATTGCTCACTGCCATGGAAGAAGTAAAGGTGTACTTACGTGGCACGCCGGTTGGCACATTCAATTCTGCAATGGCTGCTTCACTAATGCTTTCCAAGTACATGATGAGCGCCCGCAAGCTATTGCCATGGGCAACTACTAAAACATTCATATTTGCCTGTAATTGAGGCACTATTTCCGTATTCCAGTAGGGAAGAACGCGGGCCACAACATCTTTCAAACATTCGGTGGCCGGAAGATCTTGCGGAGCAATGAAGCGATACCGCGCATCGCTGACCGGATGTTCTGGGCTTGTGGTATCCACTGGCGGCGGTGGCGTGTCGTAACTACGACGCCACAAATTGGTTTGTTCTGCACCATGCAGTTCT